>JBBUFP010000020.1:0-5975 GCA_038056445.1 Patescibacteria group bacterium | reverse complement strand
GTGGAAAAATTTCAGGGCGAACTGACCGAAGAACTGGCGAAAGTGGAAGAAGAGCTGAAAACCGTTGGCCGAATTAATCCGGACAATCCCGCTGATTGGCAACCAACGCCGGAAAAAACTGATGTTCTGGCGTCGGATAGAGACGAGGTCGCCGATAGTATTGAGGCTTTTGAAGAAAACGCGGCGATTTTGAAGCAGTTGGAAATCCGCTACAACGAAATCAAGATGGCCTTACAAAAAATTGAAAAAGGCGAGTTCGGCAACTGCGAAACTTGCGGCGAACTTATTGAAGAAGCGCGGCTAGAAGCCAATCCGGCGGCACAGACCTGCAAAGTTCACATGCAGTGATGCAAAGCAAAACACAAAAATTTTTTCCGCTTCACCCTTCCCCGAAACGGGGTGGGCTCCGACGCGTATAAAAATTTTTGTGTTTTGCTTTGCATTCTAGTTTGGTGTGTTAAAATCAAACCTATGTCCTTCGCCAAAACCTATAGCGCCCAGACCCATTTTTTAAAAGCCAAAATCGTAACAACGGAAGTGGATTTGTCCAAAGGCCTCCACGCTTTTTCCATTGTCGGTTTGCCCGACAAGGCGGTAGAAGAAGCTAAAGACCGGATTTCGGCAGCCATCAAGAACACCGGCTTTGATTCGCCCAAAAGCCAAAACCAAAAAGTGGTGATTGCCCTGGCGCCGGCCGGCCTGAAAAAAGAAGGGTCGGCTTTTGATTTATCCATGGCTTTAGCCTATCTTTTGGCGGCGGGAAAAATTACTTTCAATCCGGACAAGAAAATTTTTCTGGGGGAATTGTCGTTGCAAGGCGACTTGCGAGCAGTCACCGGCGTCTTGCCGTTAGCGGAAGAAGCGGCCAAGCGAGGTTTTAAAGAATTATTCGTGCCGACTGAAAACGCCCGCGAGGCGGCGCTGATTGCCGACATCAAAATTTTTCCCGCCGCCTCGTTGGAAGAAGTAATTCGCCATTTGGACCCCAAAGCGATTTTAGACGGCCCAAAAAATTTTGTTCTGCCTTTACAACCAAGAACCAAACCGGAAGAAAATTATGGCGAATCGGCGATTGATTTGTCCGACATTAAAGGCCAGCAAAGCGGTAAAAGGGGATTAGAAATTGCCGCCGCCGGCGGTCACAATATCGCTCTCTGGGGGCCGCCCGGCACCGGCAAAACCATGTTGGCTCGGGCTTTGGCCGATATTTTGCCACCGTTATCTTTTGAAGAAATGCTGGAAGCGACGGCCATTTACTCGGTGGCCGGCGCGCTGGAAAATAGTTTGGTAACGCGCCGGCCATTCCGTTCGCCTCACCACACCTCCTCTTATGTTTCGCTGGTCGGCGGCGGTACTTTTCCCAAACCCGGCGAAGTAACCTTGGCCCACCGCGGCGTTTTGTTTCTGGATGAGTTTCCGGAATTTGAACGACGGGTAATTGAAGCTCTGCGCCAGCCGTTGGAAGACCGGATTGTTTCTATCTCGCGGGCTCGCGGCTCGGCCACTTTTCCGGCTGATTTTATTTTAATCGCGGCCATGAATCCCTGTCCTTGCGGCAATTACGGTTCTAAAGAAAAATCCTGCAGTTGCTTGCCGACCAGCTTAATTCATTATCGAAAAAAGGTTTCGGGACCGATTGCCGACCGGATTGATATGTGGATTGAGGTGCCGCGCGTCTCGGCCCAAACTTTGAGTACTGGCAGCGATGGCGAAACTAGCGCCGCAGTCAAGAAAAAAGTCTTGGCGGCGCGCCAGCGGCAAAAAGAACGTTTTGCGGAAGCAAAAATAAAAATCCAAACCAATAGCCAAATGAGTTCCCGCCAATTGGAAAAACTGGCGCCGTTGGGCGAAACCGAGCGCGCCGCTTTGAACGCCGCCGCCGAGCGGCTTGGGCTCTCGGCGCGCGCTTACCACCGGCTCATCAAATTGGCGCGCACCATCGCCGACTTGGAAGGCAATGCTCAAATTGAAGAAAACCACCTAATGGAAGCCATCCAATACCGCCCCAAAGAAATGATGGTGAATTAAGAAAAACCACCACCTCCCAGCCCCCTCCTTGATTAAGGAGGGGGAGAAGGGGTGGTCTGAAAAAATTTTACTAGAATGGATTCTTCGCGCCGCGGATTTCAAAATGAACATGGGGACCGGTGGCTTTGCCGGTAGAACCCATTAAAGCAATGGCTTGGCCACGGCCAACCCACTGGCCTTCCACCGCCAAATTTTCCGTATTATGGGAATAAAGCGTTTGGGTGCCATTGTTATGTTGGATAACGATGTACTTGCCGTAACCGCCGTTCCAACCGGCATCCTTACTGATAATCACCGTACCGGCGGCCGCGGCGTAAATCGGCGTGCCGTAAGCATCAGCCAAATCAACACCGTTATAACCATGTAAACCTTGAGTTTTCCGACCAGTAGTAATCGGGCGTAGATAATAGCCGCCGTAATCTGGACCACCGGCGCCACGCAATGTATTGCCACCACTAACAGCATACTTCGGCGCCGCTATTTCGCCGTCGGGCACGATAATTGTTTGGCCCGACGTCAGCGAGGCGCCGGCGGCCAAATCATTGTAACGGGCGATTTCCGTCGCGTCGCCTTTATAAAATTTCGCGATGCTTTGAATAGTATCGCCGGCTTTAACAATATGGCTAATGCCGGAAATCGGCAAAATAACAAGTTTTTGTCCCTCACGAATCAAACCACTGGCGATTTCATTACTCCAAGCAATCGTATTGGCCGACACGCCAAACATTTTGGCAATCTGTGAAAGAGTGTCGCCGTGGCGCACCACATAAATGCTAATGTTATTGCCGCGCGGCTCATCATTGACATCGGCAATCGTGCCGGTCGGACCGGTTTCCGGCAGTAAAGCCGAACCGCCGACTACGGTAATATCGCCGCCGCCCTTGGACGGATTAGGGTCGGGATTTAAGGCCGCTTGAAGTAAAGCCATATTACGGACATTAGCTATCGGCGCTGTTGTCAGTGAAGTATCGCCATTGAAAATGTCGGCTAATATGGAAAAAAGGCCCGCATTAGCGGCAATCGGCAAAAAAACCAGGGCCAAAGAAAAAGAAAGCTTGCCGGCAAGCTTGAATAACCTATGAACAGGGTCTTGTGGGTTTAAAGAAATACCTTTATTCTTAGCCATTAATAACCATTCCGCTTGCTTTCATGCTCTATCTTGCCGTTTGCTGAAAATAACCAACTCATCCACTATAAGCTCCCACCCATCAAAAGTCAATCGCCCTGTTGATAAGGAAATTTATGCTATATTTCCTCCGTGTCTTATCTTAATGATTTAAACGAACGGCAAAAAAAGGCAACCGAGCACCAAAACGGGCCGCTGTTGATTGTTGCCGGCGCTGGGGCGGGCAAAACCAAAACCCTTGCCGCCCGCATTGTTCGTTTGGTCCAAAAAGGCGTGGCGCCGGAAAATATTTTAGCCATTACTTTTACCAATAAAGCCGCCAAAGAAATGCGCGAGCGCGTAGCGTTGGCGCTCCAGAGCGAACAATCGCTGAACCGGCCGCTGACCTTGATGGAAAAACCTTTCGTCTCCACTTTTCATTCGCTCGGCGTCCACATCTTGAGGGAAAACGCCAGAACTATCGGCTTAAACCGCCACTTCGGCATCTTTGACCGCAGCGATTCCAAAAAAAGTATCCGCCAAGCGATGGAAAATGTCGGCGTCAACCCTAAACAATTTGAACCGGGCCGGATTTTGGAAATTATTTCCCGCGAAAAAGGTAACAATCTAATTATTGCCGAGTATGAGAAAGAAATCGGCAATGAATATTTGCCCGGCATTGTCGCCAAAGTTTGGCGGGAATACGACGATATTCTCGTCAACGAAAAAGCTTTGGACTTTGACGATTTACTACTCCGCGCCGTTCGCCTGCTTAAAGAACAATCGGAAATTTTGGAAAAATATCAAAATACTTGGCACTATCTTTTGATTGACGAATACCAAGATACCAACAAAATCCAATATGAACTGGCAAGGCAATTGGCGGCCAAAAGCAAAAACATTTGCGCCGTGGGGGACCATGACCAACTAATTTACGGCTGGCGCGGAGCGAGCATCCGTAACCTGCTGGAATTTGAAAATGATTACCCTAATACCACGGTGGTTTTGTTGGAAGAAAATTATCGCTCCAGCAAAAGAATTCTGGCAGTGGCCAATCGAGTGATTGAAAAGAACCGCCTGCGCAAAGAGAAGCGACTCTTCACTCAAAAACCACTGGGCGAAAAAATCGGTCTTTATTCGGCCTATGATGAAACCGACGAAGCCAATTACATCGCCGGCAAAACGCAATCGCTGATTGCGGCGGGTGAACCGCCGGAAGCAATCGCCGTGCTTTACCGCGCTAATTTCCAATCGCGAGCGATTGAAGAAGCGTTTCTTGACGAAAAAATTCCTTATCAAGTGCTTGGCACGCGATTTTTTGAACGAAAAGAAATCAAAGATGTTTTGGCTTACATCAAAGCGGCGCTTAATCCGGAAAATTTAAGCGATTTCAAAAGAGCGATTGAAAACCCGCGCCGCGGCATCGGCAAAGTGACGCTGGCAAAAGCGCTGTCCGGCATGGTAGAAAAACTGCCGGCCGCGGCGCGCATGAAAATCGGCGAATTCAGAGATTTATTGGCGCAAATAAAAAAACAGGCCTTAACCGGCAAGCCGTCGGAAACCATTAAATTTGTTTTACGGATAAGCGGTATTGAAACTCAATTAAAAAGTGGTGGGGATGATGAAAAAGAGCGGCTGGAAAACATCCGCGAATTAGCCAGTTTGGCGGTAAAATATGATGGCTTAACGCCAGAAGAGGGAATGGAAAAATTATTAACCGACGCCGCTTTGGCTTCCGACCAAGACGAACTTCAAGAATATAAGCCGGCGGTGAAATTGATGACCGTTCACGCCGCCAAGGGCTTGGAATTTGATTATGTTTTCATTACCGGCTTGGAAGATGGCCTGTTCCCGCACGAGCGCTTGGGTGAAAAAGAAATCAGCGAGGAAGAAAGCGAGGAAGAACGGCGGCTTTTTTATGTCGCCCTGACTCGCGCTCGCAAAAAAATTTTCCTTTCCCACGCTTCAAACCGGACAATTTTCGGTTCACGGCAAATCAATTTACCCTCCGAATTTTTTGCCGATATTGACAGGGAACACCTAGAAGAGGAGTATAATTTGAAAAAGGAAAAAATTATTTATCTATGAAACCCAATAAAACTTACGGACAAAATTTTTTGAAATCGCCGGCAGTGGCCGAGCGGATGGTTGAGGCAGCGAAAATTTCTTCGGCTGATTTGGTTTTGGAAGTCGGCCCGGGCAAGGGCGCGCTCACTGAAAAATTATTGGCGCGCGCCCGCCAAGTTTTCGCCGTGGAAAAAGATGAACGATTGGTTTTTTATCTAACTTTAAAATTCAAAGAAGAATTCAAACAAAACAAACTGGTCATCATCGGCGCCGACATTTTAAAATTTGACCCAACTAGCATTGGTTTGCAAACCGGCGGTTATAAAATCGTCGCTAATATTCCTTACTATATTACCGGCGAATTTTTGCGCCACTTTTTAAGCGAAGTGGTTCAACCATCGCAAATGGTTTTGATGGTGCAAAAAGAAGTAGCGGAAAGAATTTTGGGACGCAACCCAAAGGCGACTAACGCGCTTGGGTTAAAAGAAAGTATTTTATCAATCTCGATCAAGGCCTATGGCGAACCAAAATATTTGGAAACGGTGAACGCTGAGCTTTTTACGCCAAAACCAAAGGTGGACTCAGCGGTGTTAATGATTGATAAAATTTCCAAAAATTTTTTTACCGATGTTTCCGAAAAAAGATTTTTCAGTGTCGTCAAACGCGGCTTCGCCCACAAACGCAAATTGCTAATTAATAATTTAGAAATCATCACCGCTACCGGCCGGAAAGTTTTTGCCGATTGCGACATCGCCCCCAACGCCCGCGCCGAAAA
>JBBUFP010000019.1:29555-33156 GCA_038056445.1 Patescibacteria group bacterium | reverse complement strand
TTGCACCAACAGTCCCTTAATAAATGCCCTATCGGCTATACCGAGTTAGAAATGAAGAAAATTGAAGCCCCAACAGTTAATTCCTTGACTGTTGGGGTGTGAGGTTAGGTTATTTGAGCAATAAACATTATTGCATTGTAATCAAAATTAGTTAGATTCAAATGGTTTTATAAACTTATGAATCGTATTGCACCCAGTGTAAATTTTAATTTAAGGAGGATGACGGAAAAAGTCGCCGCTGTTTTATCGATTTTCACTATTTATTATCTGACCCCGACACTTGTGGGCGCTGCTGACGTTGCTTATCCTGTATTTAATCCATCTTACCCAAGCGCACTATTAGAAGCGGTGATGGCAGTAGCTAAAAACCTCATCCCAATCCTGATTGGCATCGGTTTGGTCGTATTTCTATGGGGTGTGGTCAGATATATTACAGCTGGCCCGGATGAGACGAAGCGCACCGAAGCTCGAAATCTTATGGTTTGGGGAATCATCGGACTTTTTGTGATGGTGGGGGTATGGGGTCTCGTTTCGTTAATTGGATATATTTTTGGAATTACTTTGGGGGGTACACTGGTCGCCATTCCATTTATATGATCCGTAGTACTATTTTATTTATCAGTTTTCAGTTTAGTCATTGATTCGAGAGTCGGATAAAATTGGATAAAAAGAAAAAGCTGATTGTATGATAATTTGTAAACAATGGGATATTTAAGAAAAAATATTAGATTTCAATTACCAATGTTTTTACTTAGAGTAATCGGCAGACCATTCTGTTTGGTGTTTTTCCTAACTTTGGTTATGTTTATGTTGGGACAGGATGTATTTGCAGCAACACCAGATTTTTCTTATTTTCTCGGCAACACTGTTATCAGAGGTATGTTTCTGTCTGTGAAACATTGGCTGAACTATATTGCCACATTGGTCATCGGCATCGGTCTAGTCGTATTTCTATGGGGTGTGGTCAGATATATTACAGCTGGCCCGGATGAGACGAAGCGCACCGAAGCTCGAAATCTTATGGTTTGGGGAATCATCGGACTTTTTGTGATGGTGGGGGTATGGGGTCTCGTTTCGTTAATTGGATATATTTTTGGAATTACTTTGGGGGGTACAACTTCTTTCCCGAGTGTTTTTGTACCCCCATAGAAAAAAATGAATAAAAATATAACCGCTGAGATTATGCTTCGAGTTGTTGTATTTGTATGCGGAGCGGTAGTGATGATATTGGAATTAGCGGCTTCCAGAATTATCGCTCCCTATTTGGGAACGTCAATCGTAGTTTGGACTGGTTTGATAGGAATTATTTTAGGTAGCTTGAGTTTGGGTTATTGGTGGGGCGGTAAAATAGCCGATAAAAATGCAAATTACAAACGGCTTGGAATTATTCTGGCGATAAGTGCGGTTTTAACCGCTCTCATTTCCTATTTCAAACCAGTTTTGTCACTAATACAAAACATTGACAGTTTAGAGTTTGGTGCAATTTTATCAACCCTTATTTTATTTGCTCCGGCAACGGTGGTTTTGGGAATGGTCACGCCTTACGCGGTTCGATTGGCAATTCGTTCTATTGATGACTCCGGCAAAACCGTCGGCAATTTATACGCTATTTCCACTCTTGGTAGTATTATCGGAACCTTTCTCGGCGGATTTTTTTTGATTTCCATTTTCGGCAACGCCAGAATCATAAGCATTTTAAGCATCACCTTAGCTTTATGCAGTTTATTTATTTTTCTAATTGAAAATACAAACCATAAACGAACTTATTTATTATTCTTGATTTTTTTGGCGCCGCTCTTGTTTCCCGCGCCTGGTTTACTCCTTCATTCCGGGGATATTTTGGTAACCGATGTTGACACCCGTTATAACCGAATGTGGGTGATTGACAGAATTGACAAGGAAACAAAAAGACCAGCTCGGTATATTACCAATACAACAGAGGTAACCCAATCGGGGATGTTTATTGATAATCCGACGGAATTGCTTTTCAAATACGCTAAATTTTTTGATTATGCCGAATATTTTCGGCCAAATTTTAATTCCAGTTTGATGATTGGCGCCGGCGCTTATTCTTACCCTAAACACTATCTTGATAAATTTTCTGACGCCACGATGGATGTGGTAGAAATCGACCCGATAATGACCGACATCGCCAGACGATATTTTGCTCTTAAAGATTCTCCAAAACTAAATATTTTTCACGAGGACGGCAGAACCTTTTTAAACAAAAACACAAAAAAATACGATTTAGTTTTTATGGATGCTTTTTTGTCTTATTGGGCGATTCCCTATCAACTTACCACCGAAGAAGCGGTCCAAAGAATTTATAGTGGTCTAAACGACGATGGAGTGGCATTCGTCAATATGATTAGTGGTATTGAGGGACCGGCTGGCAGTTTTTTTCGAGCAGAATACGCTACTTACGCAAAAATTTTTCCACAACTTTACGTCTTCAAAGTAAACCAGTCAGTGGCACCAGACAAAATCCAAAATTTAGTGCTGGTGGCAACAAAATATAAGAACAAGCCGGCTTTTTTAAAAACAAAAGATAGTAATGATATTTTGAGTAATCTTTGGATAAAAAAAATTGTTACTGACATTTCACCCCTCAATGATGATTTCGCACCAGTTGAATATCTTAACTCTCGGGCGTTTTTCTAAATTAAAAAACCTCTCGTTGGTTTTCAAAAAATTAGTTGGCAATGGAGTTTAAGATAAAATAACTGCATAAGATAAAGATAAAGGTGGATAAAGGTGTCAGGAACCTTTATTTGGTCTTCCTCTTTTCCTTTCTGTAATTTCCAAATCCATTTTCATACCCAAGGCCGGTTTTAAATTCAGAAATGAAAATTTTTACCAATCTTCCAAACACCTTTTTCCCGAAAGGCGGGAATTGTTTGCCGACGCGCCACATTAGCTAGCAACGCTGGCAAACTATTTTTGTGAGCTATTAGGTAGATAGAATGCAAAAATTTGCCGGTGGGAATAATTTGTGATAAGATAATGGCGTCATGAAAAAAAGAGTGGAAAAACAAATAAGAGAATATACTGCTATTTTTGAAAAAAATGAGCTCGGTGGTTTTACCGTTACCGTTCCAAGTTTACATGGTTTAGTAACACAAGGTGATAATCTTGAAAATGCCTACGCAATGGCAAAAGAAGCGATAGAATGTTATCTAGAAGGTTTGCCACCACGCGAGATTCCCGAGGAAAATACTTTTGGTAGTTTTAAGGTGGCGGTGGCAATCTAATATTTTTATGTCAAAGCTACCGAGTGTGAAAGCAAAAGATTTGGTTAAGGCACTGTGTCGCAATTACTTTTATATCCATCACACAAAAGGTAGTCATGTGCATCTTCTACACGAATTCAAAACATATATGCGAGTGGTTGTTCCAATCCATGGAAAAGAATTGGCACCAAAAACACTGAAAACTATCCTTGCCCAAACGGAAATATCTGTTGAAGAATTAAAGAAAATGCTTTAAATTTCTGCCGACGAGGAGGTCGTTTTGGGTGTATAAAATTTACCCACAGATTGGCAAAGACAGATGATTGACAGCCCAATAGCCGAGAGTATGATTATTCTGGACGACTGAACTG
>JBBUFP010000019.1:22395-29455 GCA_038056445.1 Patescibacteria group bacterium | reverse complement strand
AAAGACCGCTCGCGCCATTTGTATGTCATCGGCAAAACCGGCATGGGCAAGTCCACCTTACTGGAAAATATGGCGATTCAAGATATCAAAAACGGCGAGGGTTTGACCTTCGTGGACCCGCACGGCAAAAGTGCCGAGATGCTTCTGGATTATGTGCCGGCCGAGCGAGCCAAAGATGTCCTTTACATCGCGCCGTTTGATTTGGATTGGCCGATTTCTTTTAATGTGATGGAAGATGTCGGCGCCGACAGCCGACATTTGGTGGTGTCGGGTTTGATGAGCGCCTTCAAAAAAATCTGGGTGGATGCTTGGAGCGCCCGGATGGAATACATTTTAACTAATACTTTGCTGGCTCTCTTGGAATATCCGGACGCCACTTTGCTGTCGGTCAATCGGGTTTTGGCTGATAAAGAATATCGCAAGAAAGTGGTGGAAAATATTTCCGACCCGTCGGTCAAAGCGTTTTGGACGGAAGAATTCGCCAAATACACCGACCGCTTTACCGCCGAAGCGACACCAGCCATTCAAAACAAAGTCGGCCAATTCACTTCCAATCCGCTCATCAGAAATATTATCGGCCAGCCGAAATCGTCTTTTGACTTGCGAAAAATTATTGACGAGCGAAAAATTTTAATCATCAATCTTTCCAAGGGCCGGGTGGGCGAAGTCAACGCTGACTTGTTGGGCAGTATGTTGATTACCAAAATTTATCTGGCGGCAATGTCGCGCGCCAATTTATCTGCTTCGGCTTTGCGCCAATTGCCGCACTTCAATTTATATGTGGACGAATTCCAATCTTTCGCCAATGAAAGCTTCGCCAACATTTTATCGGAAGCCAGAAAATACAAACTTAATCTGACTTTGGCCCACCAATACATTGAACAGATGTCGGAGGAAGTGCGAGCGGCGGTTTTCGGCAATGTCGGTACGATGATTTGCTTTCGGGTCGGCGCTTACGACGCCGAAGTGCTGGAAAAAGAATTCGCGCCGGTTTTCACCGCTGAGGATTTGGTTAGTTTAGGTTTTACCCAAGTTTATTTGAAATTAATGATTGACGGCGTTACCTCGCCGCCGTTTTCAGCCACTACGCTCGCGCCGTTGGAACAACCGCTGATTTCCTATAAAAACGACATTATTGCCAACTCGCGCCGGACTTACGCCAAATCGCGATTGGAAGTGGAAAATGCCATCCGCCAGTGGAGCCAGCCAATTGTTCCAATTTCAACACCTAAACCAAAAATCATACCGCCGGCAACGCCAACGATAGTCAAATCACAAGCGTCAATACCCAAATTCCAGCCGACGCCAAAACCGCCGGTCAGCGCCCGCCCGCCCGAATTCCACAAGCCGTTTCGTTTGAATGAATTGCGACGAACCGAACCGATTGTCAATACCGGCAAAAGCCAAAATCCTAAAAATGTTGCCGAGTTGCGTCAGGCGCTCAAGGTAGTTTTGGAAAAGAAAGAAAATAAAGTGGCAGAAAAAAAAGCTGAGGAAAAAATCAATGAAGTGCCGGAAGCTGTCTTGAAAAAGACTTTGGGCTTGGATGATAAAAAATGACACTATAAAATTTTTACTGTCGGCGGTGATTTGGTTGCTCGCGCCAATTTCGGTTTCGGCGGCTGTCTTGATAAACGAAATTGCTTGGATGGGCACAGCAGTTGCGCCGCAAGATGAATGGCTGGAACTGAAAAATGACGGCAGTGAAAGTGTTGATTTAACTGGCTGGATTTTGACCATCGAGGGCGTTAGAGATATTACCTTGGATAAATCTATCGTTGGCGGCGGATATTATTTAATTGAACGAACTGACGACAACACCGTGCCGAATGTGACCGCTGACCTGATTTCTCCTTTTGGCAACGGGTTGAACAATTCAGGCGTAACTTTAATTTTAAAAAATGTTTCGGGTACCGAAGTTGATAGGGTAGTAAGCGGCGAAAATTGGTCGCTCGGCGGAGATAATATCACTAAAGACACGGCGCAGAGGACAACGAGTGGTTGGATAACTGCTGCGCCAACACCTAAGGCAACTAACGCTGCTGGTTCGTCTCCCAGTTCTAATCCTCCCAACAATCAAAGTCAGAGCACCAATCAAAGCTCTTCACCGACAACCATTACCGAAGAACGGCCGGAAATATCGGTGAACGCCGGCGCCAATAGAACAGTGGTAGTGGGCGCGGACGCGCTGTTTTCCGGTAAAGCGCTGGGTGCCGACGGCAAGCCCTTGGACAATGTTCGTTTTCTTTGGAATTTTGGCGACGGCGAAACGAGGGAAGGGCAAAATGTTTTACATCGTTTTCGTTTTCCCGGCGAGTATATCGTTACTTTGGATATTGCCTATGGTAAATGGAGCGTCGCCGCTCGGTTAACGGCCATCGCCATCAAGTCGCCATTGATAATTTCTCGAGTGGAAAAGGGTGCGGCCGGTTTGGTGGAATTAACAAATGAAGGCGGCGCCGAGTTGGACTTGTTCGGTTGGCATCTCCAGTCGGGCACCGTTTCTTTTTTGATTCCCAAAAACACCGCCATTATTGGCGGCAAGAAAATAATTTTTCCCAATGAAGTGACCGATTTGGCCGGTCCAGATGTTTTGCTTTTGTACCCTAATGGCGTGGTAGCCGCGGTTTTTGAAGCGCCACCAGAGAAAATTATTGAGGTAAAAAAAATCTTACCGGCAAAGCAAACTGATTCTCCTAGACTTGATACTCCAATTGCCACTTCCGCTATCGCGGCCGTCTACGAAGCGGCGCCGGAGCGCGGCGGTATCGGAGTTTGGCTTCTTGCTTTAGGCGGTCTAATCGTGTTATCAATAAGTGCGATTATTTTTACCAAACAAAAATCTATCCCGGTGGCAGACATGCCCGTACTGGCGGATGAATATAAAATTATTGAATAAAATGGCAAAGAAAATTTTAATTTTTTCCGTCGCTTACCGACCATTTATCGGCGGGGCGGAAGTGGCGGTGGAAGAAATCACCAAACGGCTCGCGTTCCAAGGTTTCAGTTTTGACTTATTGACGGTCAATTTAGATGGCAAACAAAAAAGCGAAGAAACCGTCGGCGACATGAGAGTTTTTAGAATAGGTAAGGGAACTTGGGGCAAATTTTTGTTTCCGTTTGGGGCGTTTTTGGCGGCCAGAAAACTTCACCATAAAAATCATTATGCCGCGACTTGGGCGATTATGGCGAATTACGCCGGCTTCGCCGCTCTATTTTTCAAAATTTTTCACCGAGCCGTACCGTTTATTCTGACTTTGCAGGAAGGCGACCCGATTCCCGAAATCAAGCGCAAGGTTTGGTTTGTTTGGCCAATTTTCAAAATGATTTTCCGCCGAGCCGATAAAGTAACGGCAATTTCCAATTATTTGGCGGAGTGGGGCAGAGCAATGGGAGCGAAAAACATAACGGTAATTCCTAACGGTGTTGATATTGAAAAATTTAAAGCGAAAAGCGAAAAGCTAAAAACTGATGATGTAATGTTGGTAACGACGGGACGACTGGTAAAGAAAAATGGGGTAGGGGATATTATTGCCGCGCTGAAATTTTTACCGGAAAATGTGAAGCTGTTAGTTGTTGGCGAGGGGAAATTACTTCACGACCTACAACTGACAACTCGCAACCTACAACTTGAAAACAGAGTTAAATTTGTTGGATTTGTTAAACCAGAAAAACTGCCGGGGTATCTTTGGACCAGCAACATTTTTGTGCGCCCATCGCTGTCCGAAGGTTTGGGTAATTCGTTTATTGAAGGCATGGCGGCTGGTTTGCCGATTATCGGTACGCCAGTTGGTGGTATTCCTGATTTTCTCAAAGACAGCGAGACTGGACTCTTCTGCGAATCCAACAATCCCCAAAGCATCGCCGAAAAAGTGAAATTACTTTTAGCCGATAACTCACTGCGCCAAAAAATTGTCGCCAACGCCCAAAAATTAGTTGCCGAAAAATACGACTGGAATTTAATTGCCGAACAAATGCGAAAAGTTCTCGTAATTGACGAAATAATTTAGTTGTGCCACACTTTTCGCGGCTGGAACTTTAACAAATCCGGCCCAGAAAGGTTATTTGTGAATGTACTACTAATGCCGTTTTGCTACAACGATATCGGACATCCTGCCGGTGTAACGGAGAAGCGGATAGAGCTTGCCCTCCAAATCACCGAGGGAATGGAAAAAAATAGGTTCTGTGTTTTCTCGGCCGGGTATAGCAAGAACAACCCCACCAAACAGTGCGCCAACAGGCCGATCAGTTTGGCATACCAAATGGAAAAATATGTCCGGGATCGTCAACCTCCGGTGAGTGTGCGAATTTACAGTCAAGCACTCGGTTGGGGGACATTACACGAAATGCTTTGGGCAATAAGAATTGCTAAGAGCCACTTCAACTTCGACGATAACACCACGGTGATTGTCGTTTCAAGTGAAGACCACCTGCCAAGGATTAGAAAATATGCGCGGTGGGTGATGCCCAAAGATTGGTGGGTTCAGTATCACGCGATTGACCACAAATTGAACGAGCTGTGGAAGGAGAGAATCAAGTTTTGGAAGGACTTTCCCAAACTGGTTTGGTTCCGATTCAAAACAGCTCTCGGTTTTCCGCTTTGACCCAAAAGGCGGTAGTTAGTGAAGCGGTTGGTTTCGACCAGCCGTTTTTTTATATTGGCGAAAACTTGGAGGCGAAGCCTCCAAGTCACCAGAGGAGGCTTCGCCTCGCTGAAACGAAATCTTAAAGCGAAGCCCTCGTCTTAGCGGATAGCGAAGGCGGAATGGGAAAATTTTTATACGCGTCGGAGCCCACCCCGCCCTGCGGGGAAGGGTGAAGCGGAAAAAATTTTCCCATTCCGCCGTAGCGTTTATTAAAAGGCGAACAGTGTTTGCCTTTTTGGAAAATTTCCGTATAATACCTTTATGATTTTATTGCAAGCGAAAAAGCGCAAACCGAAAGTTAGTTTGGGAAAAATGAGAAAAAACGGCGAATTGCCGGCGGTTTTTTACGGCAAGCAGGAAAAAGCCACGCCAATTAGCGTTGCCTTTAAAGATTTCGTCAAGGTCTGGAAAGAAACCGGCGAGAGCTCGGTGGTTACTCTGGCGATTGAGGGTGGAGAAAATTTGGAAGCGTTAATTCAAGATGTGGATTTAGACCCGATTCGTTCTACCCCGCGCCACGCCGATTTTTATGTTTTTGAAAAAGGCAAAAAATTGAAAATTAAAACCCCGATTGAATTCACCGGCGTTTCGCCGGCGGTCAAAGACCTGGGCGCGATTTTGATTAAGGTCTTGCACGAACTTTCTATTGAGGCCTTGCCCAAGGACTTGCCGAAAAAGATTGAAGTGGCTCTCGATTCGCTTAAAAATTTCAACGATACCATCGCGGCCAAAGATATTAAATTACCAACCGGCGTTACCTTGATGGAAAAACCGGAAGAAGTGGTGGTGTCAGTTTATGAACCGAAAGAAGAAGCTGAAGAAAAACCGGCTGAACCGGTGGATTTGTCGGCGATTGAAGTGGAAAAGAAAGGTAAGGAAGCCAAAGAAGGCGAGGGCACTGAAGCGGTGGCAACTGGCGCTGGCGCTAAACCAGTAGGCACACCAGCCGTCAAAGAAACAAAAGAGCGCAAACCTGCCTCCGCCAAGGCTACGGCGGGCAAGGAATCAAAAGGGAAATGAAGTTCTTAAATTTAGAAAAGTTCATCATTGTAGTTTCTGGGATTTTTTTGCTAACCAGTTTAGCTTTCGCCCAGGATATTTCCAATATTGTTACCAGTCGCCGGGCGGAATTGGAAAGCCAACTAGCAGCTTTACAGAAAGAAATTGACGCTCAACAGCAAATTCTTAAGAATAAACAGCGCGAAAGCGTTTCTTTGGAACGCGATATCGCCATTTTGAACGCCAAAATTGATACCGCCAAACTTTCCATTAAAGCCCGGGCTTTGGTCATTGCAAATTTGAATCAAGAAATTGATGGTAAAGAAAAAACCATCGCTGGCTTGTCGGCAAAAATTACTCGCGAATTGGCTTCATTAGCTGATTTACTTCGCAAAACTCGCGAGCTGGATAATTTTTCGCTGGCGGAATTTGTTTTGAGCGGCAACGATTTGTCGGCTTTTTTTGAGGACTTGGATAATTTCCAAACCATCAAAGCGTCGCTGGCTCGATCATTTGAAGAATTACGTTCCGTCAAAACTGTCACCGAGGACGAGAAAAACTCGCTGGAAGACAAAGCCAAAGAAGAAACCGACCTCAAAAAGATTCAGGAACTGGAAAAGAAAAGGATAGAACAGCAGGAAATGGAAAAAAAGGATATTTTGAAAATTTCCCGCGGCGTGGAAACGGTCTACCAGAAAATAATCAAGGATAAAGAAAAAAGCGCGGCCCAAATCCGAGCGGAATTGTTCGGCTTGCGCGGCTCGGCGGCTATTCCTTTTGAAAAAGCTTATGAATACGCGACTCGCGCGGGGCAAAAGACCGGCGTGCGAGCGGCGGTAATTTTGGGAATTATCGCCGAAGAGTCCAATCTTGGCGAAAATGTCGGTACGGGAAATTGGAAAGTAGATATGAAGTCGCCGCGCGACACCGTGCCGTTTTTGGCCATTACCGCGCGCCTCGGTCTTAATCCAGATTTGATGCCGGTTTCCAAAAAACCTTGGTATGGCTACGGCGGCGCCATGGGCCCGGCTCAATTCATTCCTTCCACTTGGGTGCTTTACGAAGACCGGATTGCCAATGCCACCGGCCATAATCCGCCGAATCCTTGGGAACCGGAAGACGCTTTTATGGCTACCGGTTTACTAATGGCCGACAACGGCGCCGATAAGCAAACTTACGCCGCCGAACGGCTGGCCGCTTTGCGCTATCTCGCCGGTTGGAAAAACGCTACCAAATCGGCTTACGCTTTTTACGGCGATGATGTGATGGACTTAGCCGCCAAATATCAACGCCAAATTGACATTATTAAAGCTAATTGATAATGTTGTTTTTATGAAAAAAGAAATTCATCCGAAATATTTCACCGAGGCCCAAGTAAGTTGCGCCTGCGGCAATAAGTTTACCGTCGGTTCCAC
>JBBUFP010000019.1:0-22295 GCA_038056445.1 Patescibacteria group bacterium | reverse complement strand
TCACCGAGGCCCAAGTAAGTTGCGCCTGCGGCAATAAGTTTACCGTCGGTTCCACTTCGGAAAAAATCCGCGTGGAAATTTGTAGCGCCTGCCACCCATTTTACACCGGCGGCGACAAGACTATTGATGCGGCTGGCCGCGTTCATAAATTCAAAGCTCGGCAGGCGAAAGCTTCTCCCAAGAAGTCAAAAGGCTCAAAAGCTTAAAAGCTAGTGAAGCTTTTCAGCTATATCTTATGGATTACAAAACCAATCCCAAAACGGCTTACCTAGCCGAAACTTTAGACAAGCTTGTCAAAGAGGAGACGGAAGTTTTAATGTTGGCGGAAAACGACAAAGGACTGGGTGACTTGGCGACGGAAGAATTAAAAAATATCCGAACACAAAAAGAAACGATTGAAAAACAAATTGCCGAAATTGTTGTTGCTGAAAAAGCTGAGGAAGAATTTCCCAACGAAATGATTATGGAAATCCGGGCCGGCGTCGGTGGCGAAGAAGCAGCGCTGTTTGCCGAAGAATTGGCGACAATGTATCAAAAATTTGCCGCCCAAAAGAATTGGCAGTGGACTCCAGTTTACAAATCAGAAAGCGCTTTGGGCGGCTTCAAAGAGGCGGTTTTTGAAATTCGCGGCAAAGACGCTTTCAAAAGCTTACGCTGGGAAACCGGCATTCACCGAATTCAACGAGTGCCAGCCACCGAAAAATCCGGCCGAGTCCACACTTCCACCGCTTCGGTGGCCGTTTTGCCCTTGCGCAAAAAAACCAATTTCATCATCAATCCAACTGATTTAGAGATGGAATTTTCTCGAGCTGGCGGCAAGGGCGGTCAAAATGTCAATAAAGTGGAAACGGCCGTTCGGTTGGTACACAAGCCGACTGGTCTTGATGTCCGTTCTACTTCGGAACGCAGTCAAGCCAGAAACCGCGAAAAAGCGCTGGCGATTTTATCCGCCAAACTTGAGAATCTGAAAGAAAAAGAAGAGGCGGCGAAATTCGCCAAAAATCGCAAAGCTCAAATTGGCTCGGCGGTTCGCTCGGAAAAAATCCGCACTTACAATATTCTACAGGACCGCGTTACTGACCATCGATTGAAAGATAATTGGCACAATATCGCGGCGATTATGGCTGGCGGATTGGAGCCGATTATAGAACAACTGCGAGGCTTGGATTCGAACCAAGGTGACGACGTCCAGAGCGTCGCATCCTACCACTAGATGACCTCGCAATGGAAAAACTACTGATTTTTATCTTCCCATTTTCTCAATCTGGATTTTGGAGGATTGACTGATAAATTATTGGGAAACTTTTTGTTGTCCCCAGTATCTTTAGCAAGTCGTTTAGCTTCCTTTTTTACTTCCTCCGTCGTCTGTTCGCTGTCTCTATCTAAAGCGGCTTTTTTAATATTGTCAAACCACCAACTAGCTTCTGGTTTCATCGAAATTTTTTAAGCCAATAATTCTTCGGTAATTTTTTTGACCAGCCCGCCATCGGCTAAACCTTTACACTCTTTCATCACCGCGCCGACGAAAACACCGATTTTTGCTTGGTCGGAAAATTTTAGTTTCGCCTTGACTGCTTCGGCAATTTTCCTGACTTCTTTTTCGTCCAGCATTTTTGGCAAATAGGTTTCCAGAATTTTCAATTCGGTTTCTTCCTCTTTGACCAAATCTTTGCGGCCACCTTTAGCAAATTGTTCAATGGAATCCTTGTGCTGTTTGACACTGCGTTTGATAACCGCCAATGCTTCGTCATCTTTCAATTCTTCCGTCGGCTTGCGCCGCTTTGCTACCAATTCATTAACGAAAGCCGCCGCCAGACCGCGCACTACCGTTAGCCGCACCGCTTCTTTGGCAAGCATCGCTTCTTTGATTTCCCCCTTAATTTTTTGATGAATGGTCATTTTCTTATAACTTATAATCTATAACTTGTAACCTTTAAATATTATCATTATTTTTGTTTAGTGTATAATAACTAAATGAACTTCTGGTCAATTATCGCTATTGTCGTAGCAATCGTTTTCGGTTTTTTCTTGGCTTTGGAACTGCGGCGTCTGCGCCGCCTAACTGAGTCGCCGCGCGATGACACCGGTTTCAAACTTTTGCTGGAACAAATGAACGAACTGACTCGCACCGTGGACCGTAAAATTAGCGATACCACCAAACAGGTGGGAGAAGCGATGCGCGGCCAATTTTCCGAATCGGCTAAATTGATTAGGGAAGTAACAACCGGTTTAACTAAATTGGATGAGACCAATAAACAAGTCATTTCTTTTGCCGACCAATTACAATCCCTTCAGGATATTTTGAAAAATCCCAAACAGCGCGGAGTGCTAGGTGAATATTATCTGGAAACCCTTTTGAAAAATGTTCTGCCACCGGGCAGTTTCCAAATGCAATACGAATTTCCCGACGGGACAATCGTGGACGCGGCAGTGTTCGTCAAAGATAAAATTATTCCAGTTGATTCAAAATTTTCCCTGGAAAATTACAACCGGATGGCGGAAACGCGCGACCAGACGGAAAAAGAGCGGTTAGAAAAATTGTTTGTCAGCGATTTGAAAAATAGAATTTTGGAAACCTCAAAATACATTCAGCCGGAGAAGGGGACAACCGATTTTGCTTTTATGTTCATTCCGCACGAGGCGATTTATTACGACTTGCTGGTTAATAAAGTTGGGGCAATCACCGAAGACACGGAAAATTTGGTTCAGCGCGCTGCCGGCAAATACAAAGTGATAATCGTTTCGCCGACTTCTTTCTTGGCTTATTTGCAAACGGTTCTACAAGGATTAAAAGCGATGCAAATAGAAGAGACGGCGAAAGATATTATCAAGAGGGTGGAGGATTTGGGCAAGCATTTGAAAAATTACGAGGAATATCATAATAAGCTGGGGAACGCTCTTTCCACCACCGTCAATCATTTTTCCGCCGCCAGCAAACAATTCAAACTGATGGACAAAGATGTCCTGCGCATCACCGGCGAAAGTGCTAATATCGAACCATTGGTTCTGGAAAAACCCGATAGGGAAGAATAATTAAATCTCCCTTTGAAAAATGGAGTGGCCGTAGGCCGAGGGATTTTAAAATCCTCCGGCTCGCGGACTTGCCACCTCCTTTTTCAAAGGAGGATTTATGTCCAATTTTGCCATAAGAATTTAGGCGGACACGAACGCCTTCCCAACCGACCAGCAAAAGATTCAGTAATCACACTGAGTGATGATGGAAAATCAGTCTCGACCAGAGTGGGAGATCGGGAGAAACAATTTCAACTACAATGCGAACTCTTCTGCCAACATCCCGATCGTCTTCAAAAACTGTTTCGTGAGCTCAAGGGAGATAGTTCGGACATATCCGATAAACTAAGTTGGGATTACTTATGGAAAGTAATGCCTTGAAACCCACTCGATTTCACTCGGCAATCGCATTGCGATTGCCGAGTTTTGTTTTGTCTAAAAACAGAGCGGGCGAACTTGGAGGCGAAGCCTCCAAGTCACCAGAGGAGGCTTCGCCTCGCCAAAACGAAATCTCAAATCGAACGGGCGTAAAGAACAAATTTTAAAAATTCTAGGTGGGGGCGTGCCAAATTGCGAGGTCTGCGAGCAATTTGGGGTTAAGGAATTTTTAAAATTTAGTTCTTGGAGCCAATTTTATTCCTTACCTCGCGTCGCGCGGGAACGAGATACTTTCGTCAAAAACTTTTTGCGCAGGCGGACGGACTTCGGAGTGATTTCCAGATATTCGTCGCCTTTCATAATTTCCAAGCCGCGCTCAATCGTAAGTTTTAGCGGTGGCGTGAGCATTATCGCATCACCGGTATTTACATTCCGATAATTAGTCAGAATTTTATTTTTCGTCGGATTGACATCCAAATCATCGCCTTTGCTGACATTTCCAATAATCATACCTTCGTAAACCGGAATGGCCGGGTCAATATAAATGGCGCCGCGCTCTTGTAATTTGAAAAGGGAATAGCCGAGCGCCGTGCCGTTTTCCATAGAAACCATTGAACCAAAGTTGTGTCTTTCAATATCACCGACCCACGGACGAAATTCAATAAAGCGCGATGACAAAATTCCTTCACCTTTGGTGTCCACGACAAATTCGCTGCGATAACCGAGCAAACCGCGAGTCGGAATTTCAAAAATCAGCCGGGTTTGGTTTTCGTGGCCTTTTTGATTCATCAAGACCCCGCGCCGAGCGCCTAACTTTTGAATGACATCGCCGACATAATCGTTCGGCACATCAATAATCGTTTCCTCAAAGGGTTCGGTTTTCATGTCGTCTTTTTCTTTGGTAATGACTTGCGGCTCGGAAACTTGAAGTTCAAAACCCTCGCGGCGCATATTTTCAAGCAGAATCGCGATGTGCAATTCGCCGCGGCCATAAACTTTGTAATGATCGCCGAAAGAAAAATCCACGCGCAAACCGACATTCACCTCCAATTCTTTTTCCAACCGTTCTTTGATTTGCCGAGTGGTGACAAATTTTCCTTCCCGGCCGGCGAAAGGCGAATCATTGACGAGAAAGTCCAAAGAAATTGTCGGCTCGTCAATGGCAATGGCCGGCAGGGAAATTTGTTCGGCTTTTTCGCAAATCGTATCGCCGATATAAACTTCAGGAAAACCAGCCACCACGACAATATCGCCGGCCGACGCTTCCTTTACTTCTTTTCTTGTTAATCCTTCAAAGGTGTAAATTTTCGTAATTTTATTGGAAACAATGGCGCCATCGGGTTTTTTCTCAAATGCCAGCGCGCCGGTTTTAAGCGTGCCTTCATAAATCCGCCCAATTGCCAAACGGCCCAGAAAATTATCGTAAGCCAAATTAAAAGGTTGCATTCGGAAAGGCGCGGCGGTATCGCCTTTGGCCGGCGGAACAAATTCCAGAATAGCGTCCAAAAGCGGCGACAAATCTTTTGATTCATCGGAAAGTTTTCTTTTAGCTATGCCTTGTCGGCCAACAGCGTAAATTGTCTTAAAATCTATTTGTTCGTTGTTGGCACCGAGTTCCATAAAAAGTTCCAAAACCTCTTCATGGACTTGTTCCGGCCGGGAGGCGGTTTTGTCAATTTTATTTATAATGACAATCGGTTTCAAGCCGAGCTCCAAAGATTTTTTCAAAACAAAACGAGTTTGGGGCATCGGTCCCTCCTGGGCGTCAACCAAAAGTAAAACGGTATCAATGGCGCGCAGTACTCGCTCAACTTCGGAACTAAAATCGGCGTGGCCGGGGGTGTCCACGATATTGATTTTGGTATTTTTCCAAAACACGGAAGCATTCTTGGAATAAATGGTGATGCCGCGCTCTTTTTCCAAATCATTGGAGTCCATGCTGAAAGAAGCGTCAGTAACCATACCGGTCTGGCGCATTAAAGCATCGGTCAAGGTGGTCTTGCCATGGTCAACATGAGCAATGATAGCTATGTTGCGAATTTCCATAATCATTATTAAAACAAATGTTATGGCACTTTGTCAAATGGATAAATGCGGTCTCCAACTTGCGTTCGGAAAAAAATCGTGTAAAATGGCGGCATGAAAGAATTTGCGGTTATTCAAACGGGCGGCAAGCAATACAAGGTTTCGGTGGGCGACACGATCCGAATCGAAAAACTTGCCCCGCCAGAAACGAAGTCTGCGGGGCTTGTCAGCGAATACAAAAAGGGTGACAAAATCACCTTTGCTCAAGTTTTGCTGGTTGATAATGGCAAAGACACGACTATTGGCACGCCTTTTATCGCCGGAGCGAAAGTGGAGGCGGAATTGGTGGATATCGGCCGAGCAGCGAAAATTTTGGTGGTTAAATATAAATCAAAAAGCCGCTACCTCGTCCGCCAAGGCCACCGCCAGCATTTTTTCAAAGTCAAAATTTTGGGGATAAAGTAAAAGAGGAAAGCGAGGCAGAACCTAGAAATTTTTATACGCGTCGGAGCCCACCCCGCCTTTGGCGGGGAAGGGTGAAGCGGAAAAAATTTACAGGTTTTGCCGAAGCTAATCGTATTCTACGAGCGATTTAGTAGAGCGTTTTTCAGAGTATCGGCATCGGCGTATTCCAGTTCGGCGCCGGTGGATAGTCCACGGCCGAGCAGGGAAATTTTTAGATTGTGTTTTTTTACTAACGGTTCCAATAATTTATGAAGAAAGTCAGCAGTGTTTTCACCTTCGGGGTCGGTATTCATTGCCAAAATAATTTCTTTTAGAGCGTCATCTTTACTGGCCTTTTCCACCGCTTTCAAAAGCTCTCGCCCGCGGATTTTTCTCTCTGGATTTTTTTCCAAAATCGGTAAAGCACCGCCTAAAACAAAATAGTGGCCAGCGAACGCGCCACTTTTTTCCAGCGTCTCCAAATCTACATCGCGGCAAACAATCATCAGCATATCGCTGGCGCGATGCTCGTCGCGGCAAATCTGGCAACGATTTTCCGCAGCGGCGCCTCTAGAAAAATAGCGGAAACAAACGGGACATTGCTTGATGTCTTTTTTTAAATTTTGAAGCAGTCTAATCATTTCATCAATATAGGCGCCGCCGCGAGCCAGCAAAAAGAAAACAAACCGTTTCGCCTGGCGTGGACCGATGCCAGGAAAACTGCCAAAAATTTCCGTAAGTTTTTCTATGATGGTCATAGCTTTATTTAGAAACGACTTGGAGGCGAAGCCTCCAAGTGGAGGCTTCGCCTCCGATTTGAGATTTGACTGAATTCGATTAAAATTTTCTAAAAACTTTCCTCCTTCGCTAAATCACCGAAGTCGCTTTTGTCCACGCTCAAAAATGTCGCTTTTTTATCGTCAAAATAAAGTTCGACCTTGCCCGTCGGACCATTACGGTGCTTTTCAATCAAAATCTGGGCGATGTTAGGTTTTTCCGAATCCTCTTTGTATTTGTCTTCGCGGTGAATAAACATTACCACATCGGCGTCTTGTTCAATTGAACCGGAATCGCGAAGGTCAGAGAGCCGCGGTTTGCCGCCCCGTTGTTCCACTGCCCGCGAGAGCTGGGAAAGCGCCAAGACAGGTATATCCAATTCGCGCGCTAAAGTTTTCAACGAGCGAGAAATTTCCGTCACCTGCTGAACCATGCTGTCAAAGGCCCGAGCGTTGGTTGGAATCATCAATTGTAAATAATCAACAATAATCAAACTGAGATTTTTTTCCGCTTTCAGCCGCCGCGACACCGCTCGCATTTTCAAAATATTACTGCCCGGCTGGTCATCAATAAAAATCGGTGCCTTGGCTAATCGGTCCAACGAATCGCGAATTTGCTCAAACTCCGATTCCGCCGACAACCGACCGGTGCGCAATTTCCAAGCATCCACCCGCGACTCGGACGCCAGCATCCGGTCAACTAATTGTTGGGAACTCATTTCCAAAGAAAAAATTCCGACGGAATTTTGGTGATTAACCGCCGTTTGGCGGGCGATATCCAAAGCCAAAGCGGTTTTGCCCATTGATGGCCGCGCCGCCAAAATTATCAAATCGGATTTTTGTAAACCAGAAAGTTTATTATCCAATTCCGGAAAACCGGTTGGTAAACCGCGCAAATTATCTTTGGATTTATGTAACCGGTCCAAGCGCTCCCAGGCTTCGCCCAGCGCCTCTTTCAGTTCAATAAATTTGTGAGTGAAAGAAGAATTGCTGACATCAAAAATTTGCTTTTCGGCTTTGTCCAAAATTTCCGCCATCTCCTGGGCTTCGTCATAACCCAAAGAAGTGATGCGTTCGGCCGCCTCAATAAGCCGGCGCATCATGGACTTTTTTTGGACAATTTCGGCGTAATGTTTGGCATTGGAGGCCGAAGGGACACTACCTAAAAGTTCGGTCAGGTAAAGATTGCCGCCGGCTCGTTCCAGTAATTCTTTTTCTTTGAGCCGCGAAGCCATCGATAGTAAATCAATCGGTTGGCTTTTGCTGAACAACTCCAACATCGTTTCGTAAATTATTTTATGCCGTTCGGAATAAAATGATTTGCCGTTGATAATATCCACCACATCGTAAATCACATCGGGGCGCGTCATAACAGAACCAAGCAAAGCGCGCTCGGCGTCAATATTTTGCGGTGGAATTCGGCTAGTCGCCGCCAAAAAAGCTCCGGTGGTCATTGAATCCATTTCTAGATTTTATCACAGCAACCAAATCACCAGAAAGCTATCAGTTGGGATATCTTGTGGAATAAGTGGGGAAAAATTTAAACTCTTTTCGCCCGATTAACAGCGCGAATGATGCGGAGCTCGGGACCAGTCGGTGTATCTTTGATTTGATAGCCCTTACCGGCAAGTTCTTGGCGAATTTGGTCGGCTCGAGCGAAATTTCGCTCGAGCCGCGCTTTTTCGCGCTCGTCCATAAGCACTTTAACCGCACTGGACCATTTTTCTGGCGATAACTGTGACATCTTCATTTCCTTAGAAAGCGCGGCGCGATCTTCCAAACCCAAACCGAAAATTCTGTCAAAATAAATAATAGTCGCCCGCTTATTTTCATTGGCGATGTTTTTGTCTTTAACCAAATCCCAAAGCAAAGCCAATGCCTTCGGTGTATCCAAATCGTCACTGATGGCCAGCGCGAATTTTTCAGCATAGTTGGTATCAACTTTGCCAGTTTTGGCGCCCAATTCTTCCACCAAAAGTTTTTTGAGCCGGAACAATGTTTTGTCAGCGCCAGCCAATACTTCCCAAGTAAAATTGATTGGCGAACGGTAATGCGCGCCTAATAGCCACAACCGATAAGCGAGCGGCGAGAAACCGCGGTCAGCGATATTTTTCAGAGTCACGGTATTGCCCAACGACTTGGAAATTTTACGGCTTTCAATCGTGATGAATTCATTATGCAACCAGTAGTTGACGAATTTTTTATTGGTCGCCGCTTCCGATTGAGCGATTTCATTGGGGTGATGAGTGCCCAACAAATCAATACCGCCAGTGTGAATGTCAAAATGTTTGCCCAGATATTTCATGCTCATCGCTGAACATTCAATGTGCCAACCGGGAAAGCCTTTGCCCCACGGCGCGTTCCAACCGAGTTCTTGAGAAAATTTCCAAAGAGCAAAATCGGCAAGGTTAATTTTTTCAGGATTTTTTTCCAGCCGCGCGCCCATTTCCAATTGCTGTTGTTTTTTATTACCCAACTCGCCGTAAGCCGGAAATTTTGTCGTGTCAAAATACAAACCGTCGCTGGTTTTGTAGCCGTAACCTTTTTCCATCAAGGTTTGAATCAAAGCGATTTGTTCGGGGATATGGTCGGAAGCGAGCGGGAAAATCGTGTCTCTGGTATTAACATTTAGTTCCGCCAAATCTTTTTTGAAAGCGCTCAAATAAAAACCGCCGAGCTCGCGCATTGCTTCCAAAGTGATTGGCTTGTTTTCGCGCCTCAACGCTTTAGTCATTTTGTCCTCGCCGGCGTCGCCATCAGTAACCAAATGGCCAATATCAGTGGCATTGATAACTTGCCTTACTTTTAAACCTCGTTCTAGAAAAATTCTTTTCAATAAATCAGCGAGCAAAAAAGAACGCAAATTGCCTATGTGAACAAAATCATAAACCGTCGGCCCGCAATTATACATTGTCACCTCGCCGTCTTTAATCGGTTTAAATTCTTCTTTCTGGTTAGTCAGAGTATTGAAAAATCTCACCGTCGGCAACGGTTGCGATTCTAACACCGCTTTCCTAAAAATCTTTTCCCAAAATCCCATATTTCTAGTATAGCGCGCCTTTCTCAAAAGGGGTATAATTGCCATAACAATTTAATAATTAGTTAATTTTTCTATGGCAAAAAAAATCAAAGTGGCGATTAATGGTTTTGGCAGAATCGGCCGGGCGTTTTTTAAAGTGGCGGAAAAACGCTCGGAATTAGAAGTGGCCGCGGTTAATGATTTGGGCGACATTGAAAATTTCGCTTACCTTTTGCGCCACGACACGGTTTATAGAAATGATAATCTGGAAGTCAAAGTCAGCCGACCACAAAGGGAACTGATAGTGAATGGAAGAACGGTGATATTTTTATCAGAGAAAGAACCGACAAAATTGCCGTGGGGTAAATTGGATATTGATGTAGTAGTGGAATCAACTGGTCTATTCACCAGTTTTGAAAAAGCTAGAGTTCATATCACCGCCGGCGCCAAAAAAGTCGTCATTTCGGCGCCGGCTAAAGACGCGCCGAAAGATGACAGCGAAGCCACGGTGTTGCTGGGCATCAACGAAGAAAAATTAACCAAATGTAAAATTTCCTCCAATGCTTCCTGTACGACAAATGCCGCTAGCCCAGTTATCGCAATTCTTCACGAAACCATTGGTATAGAAAAAGCGTTACTCAACACCGTTCACGCTTACACTGCCAGCCAAGCGATTGTTGACGGACCAAATAAAAAGGATTTTCGCGAAGGCCGAGCGGCCGCCCAAAATATCGTGCCGTCTTCCACCGGCGCCGCCATCGCCGTGACCAAGGCCTTTCCGCAACTAACCGGTTTGTTTGACGGCATTTCGCTTCGCGTGCCGGTCGTCAGTGGTTCCATCGCCGACATTACTTTCATTTCCAAAAAGCAAACTTCGGCCGAAGAAGTTAATGAAATTTTGCGACAGGCGGCCAAAGAAAAAAAATGGCAGGGGATTTTTACCATCAATGAAGACGAACCGGTTTCTTCCGATATCGTCGGCAATCGCCACGCTTCCATCGCTGATTTGAAAATGACTCGCGTAGTCGGAGGTAATTTAGTAAAAGTGCTGGCTTGGTATGATAATGAAATGGGTTATGCTTACACCTTAGTGGAACAGGTTATAAAAATTGGCCTATGAAAATTTTAATCGCTTCAGACCATGCTGGTTTTGAATTGAAGAACACTATTTTTCGCTTGCTGAAAGAAAAAAAATTTGAAGTGGTCGATTTCGGGCCGGACAAATTGGAACCCGAAGACGATTATCCGGATTTTGTGGCTCCGGTAGCGGAAGAAATTTCCGCCGACAAAACGGGAAAAACTTTCGGCATCGTCATAGGTGGTTCGGGTCAAGGCGAAGCGATGGTGGCCAATCGTTTTCCGCGTGTCCGCGCGGCAATATTTTATGGAGACAAAAGGTTAAACCTTGGATCTGAAAAAAGGTTTAACCTTGATATCTTATCCCTATCCCGCCAACACAACAATGCCAATGTTTTGGCTATCGGCGCCAGATTTGTGACCGAAGAAGAAACTAAAAAAGCCGTTCTACTCTGGCTAGAAACACCTTTTAGCGACGAAACGCGGCATCTTCGCCGGATTGAAAAAATTGATAAATTAGCGCCGTGCCATATTGGTTTACTGGAAACATAATGGAAATCGTCCCCGCCATTTTACCAAAAAATTTTGCCGACCTGCGAGAAAAACTCTCGTTAGTCAAGGGTTTGGCGCGTCTTGTCCAGATTGATATTTGCGATGAAAAACTTATTTTTGAAAATGGCTTGCCATTTTGGGAGGACTTTGATTTTGAAATTGATTTGATGATTGAAAAGCCAGAAAATAAATTGGATTATTTTATCAATGCCGGCGCTCGACGAATTATTTTTCATTGGGGATTGGTAAAAAATTTGGATTCGGTTTTTAAAAAACTTTCCGGTGTCGTCGATGTTGGCATTGCTCTCGGTTTGGAAATACCAGTCAACATTATTGAGCCATTTATTGACAAAATCGATACTGTTCAAGTGATGGGTATAAAAAGAATCGGTTTTCAAGGCGAGCCGTTTGAAGAATCGGTTATTGATAAAGTGGCAATTTTGCGTGAGAAATATCCGCGATTAGCGATTAGTGTTGACGGTGGTGTCAATTTAACGAATGCGCCGCGATTAATTAAAGTTGGTGCGACGCGGCTAGTTGTTGGTTCGGCGATTTTTGGAAGTAATGATTTAAAAGCAACGATAGAAAAATTTAAAATACTGTCATGAGTATTAGCCAAGAAAAAATAAAGCAACTGAAACAAAAAGCGAATGAGATTCGTCGAACGGTGATTGAGACCTTGGTCAATGCCGGTTCCGGCCACACCGCCGGTCCTTTGGGCACAGCCGATATTTTTGCCTATCTTTTTTTTCACGCGTTAAATCACGACCCGAAAAAACCCGACTGGTCCGAGCGCGACCGATTGATTGTTTCCAACGGTCATATTTGCCCGGTTTTATACGCCGCGATGGCACAAGCCGGCTATTTTCCGGTGAGAGATTTAATTAAGGGTTTAAGAAAATTTGGTTCACCATTTCAAGGCCACCCGCAGCGCAAGTTCTTGCCAGTCTTGGAAACCAGTTCCGGCCCGCTTGGCGAAGGTTTGTCGCAAGCGGCTGGCATGGCACTCGCCGAAAGGATGTCAGACATCCGTCGGTTTGACGGATGTCTGACATCCTCTAAACTTTTCTTCTGTATTCTTTCGGATGCTGAACTACAAGAAGGCAATATTTGGGAAGCGATAATGTTTGCTAACAAAGAACAGCTTGGTAATTTAATCGCCATTGTTGACCGCAATAAAATTCAAATCGGCGGCTTCACCGAAAAAATTATGCCGTTGGAACCGTTGAGGGAAAAATGGGAAGCGTTTAATTGGCACACGGCGGAAATCAATGGTCACGATTTTCAAGAATTAGATGAAGCAATATCAGCGGCAAAAGAATTTTCCACCAAACCATCGGTCATTATCGCTCACACCATTCCGGGCAAAAGCGTCAAAGAATTTGAGAACAAACCTGAATGGCACGGCCGCGCGCCGAGTAAAGAGGAAGGGGAGAAAGCATTAAAAGAACTTCAATAACTTCGAACAGTTTCGTTAACTTTAAGAAAATGACAAACCAACAACCAAAACTAAAATCCACGCGGGCCGGGTTCGGCGAAGGGTTGGTGCTGGCTGGCGAAAAAGACAAAAGGGTGGTGGCGCTGACGGCCGATTTGAAAGAATCGGTCTGTATGAGTGTTTTCGCCGAAAAATTTCCCGAAAGATTTATTGAGGTAGGAGTGGCAGAGCAAAATTTGGCGGGAGTGGCAAGCGGTATGGCGGCAATGGGCAAAATTCCGTTCATCGGTTCCTTTGCGATTTTTTCGCCGGGCCGGAATTGGGAACAAATCCGCACCACCATTTGTTACAACAACCAACCGGTAAAAATCATCGGCTCGCATGCCGGATTATCTGCTTCAGCGGACGGCGGCAGCCACCAAATGTTGGAAGATATCGCCCTAACGCGAGTGCTACCTAATATGATTGTTCTCTCGCCTTGCGACGCCATTGAAGCGAAAAAAGCTACGGTGGCTGCCGCCGCAATCAACAAGCCGGTTTATATCCGCCTGTCCCGCGCCGAAACGCCAATTATTACCAGCGAGGAAACGCCGTTTGAAATCGGCAAAGCGGAAATGGTTTTTGAAGCAAAAAAACCGAAGGTGGGAATCATTGCCACCGGTCCAATTTTACATAAAGCGCTAATCGCAGCCAAAGAACTTTCGGAAAGTGGCGTCACCGTTTCAGTTATGAATTTAGCGACGATCAAGCCGTTGGATGAAAAAGTTGTAATAAAATTAGCGAAAGAAACCGGCGCGATTGTCACGGTTGAAGAACACCAAATCGCCGGCGGCATGGGTAGCGCAGTAGCGGAACTTTTGGCGCAGAAAGAGCCGGTGCCAATTGAATTTGTCGGCGTTCGCGACCAATTTGGTCAGACTGGAACTTATGAAGAATTATTAAACCTTTATGGTTTGAGTGTTTTAAAAATCAAACAAGCCGTTCGGCGAGTGATGAAGAAAAAAGGTTAAACCTTAATTAATTGATTTTCTGCGGCCGGTAGTCAGATGGCGCTTTAACGAGCAGTGCTTCCAAAGCCGGACGGGTAAGTAGCCCTTCGTGCGCGCCGACGAATTGGACAACCGAGCGAGCATTGATGGGCGCCCAGAGCGCCGCTTCGCGCGATGTTTTTCCTAAAATTAAAGCGGCAACAAAAGTGGCAGCGTAGGCGTCACCGGCGCCGGTCCGTTCCACTGCCGGTTGCGAGTTCGGATAATTAGGCATAAAGAAAATTCCATCTTCAAAACCAAAATAAGCGCCGCTGGCGCCGGCGGTGACAATCACATTTTTCACGCCCAAATTACGCAATTGCCTAACTGCTTCCGCACCGTCTTCGTGAAGCCCAAGCAATTTTTTCGCTTCTTCTCGGTTACAAGCAAAAACCTCTGCCCGCCGAATAAAGGGCAACAACTTTTCCAACCCCATTAAAAATTGGAAAGTGCCGGGCTGGAAAGCCAGCTTCACTTCCGGATTAGTTTCCAGATATTTTAAAATTTCTTGGTGATATTTTTCCGAATCGGCGCCGATAGAGCTTAAATAAATCCATTTCGGTTTGACAAAAACCGGTAAAACGCGCTCATAGGGTTCATGTCTAACTAAAATCGTCCGTTCATCCTCATACCATAAAACATAATTGAAATTGGTGGCGGCGTTTTTGTGGACATTGGCATAATCTATGGAAATTTTTTCCTTGTTCAGGGTTGCCAGACAATCCTTGCCGTTTTTATCATCACCAAGATTAGTAACAATAGCGACAGTAAGCCCGAGCCGGGTGGCGGCGATGGCGGCATTGCTGGCATTGCCGGTGGCATAGATAATGTTGCCGGACTTGTAGGGAATTTTCTGGCCAAAAGCCACACACAATTCACAACCCTCGCGGTCCAAGTTGCAATGAACCGAAGCGTTTTCCAAACGAATAAAGGCGTCAATCGCAATGTCGCCAATCGCCAAAAAATCAATGGGTTTTTTATTAAAAAACATTTTAAACAACTTTATTGGGCGGATTGTCGCCGTCAAAGAAAGCGATTAAATTTTCCGCCGCCGTTTTCGCCATATTATTTCTGGTTTCCGCTGTCGCCGAAGCGATATGCGGAGTCAAAACGACATTGGGTAAATTTTTCAAACCCTCGGTCAAAATCGGTTCATTTTCAAAAACATCTAACGCCGCGCCTTTAATAATACCTTTTTTCAAAGCATCAACCAAGGCAATTTCGTCAATCACCGGCCCGCGCGAAGTGTTTATTAAGTAAGCGGTTTTTTCATCAACGCCAGCCGCTCGGTATTAATCAAGTGCTTAGTGTCCGGCAAAAGCGGCACATGCAAGCTGATAACATCCGCTTGTTTCAAAACTTCGTCCGCCGAAGGCAAGAAAATTGCGCCAGTTTCCTTTTCCAATTTTTTATTGCTAACAACATCGTGATAAATAATTTTCATGCCAAAGCCCAGCGCCGCTTTTTTGGCTACTTCCGCCCCAATTCGACCGGCGCCTAAAATGCCCAAAGTTTTTCCGAGCAAATCAATGCCCCACAACAGCATCGGGTCCCAACCCTGATATTTGCCGGCTCGGACAAAATTGTCGCCTTCTACAATCCGGCGAGTTAAGGTGAGCAGTAGGGCAAGAGTGTGTTCGGCGACGCTTTCGGTGGAAGCGCCGGGCGTATTGGTGATTATCACTCCGCGTTTTTTTGCCTCAATGACATCAATGTTGTCAAAACCAACAGCATAATTGGCAAAAATTTTCACTGATGGGGCAACGACAAAAACCTCGGCGTCAATTTGGTCGGTCAAAAGACAAAGCACGCCGTCATAATTGCCGCCACCGAGAATTTTGAGAAATTCCGTCTTTGATAATAATTTGCTTTCCTCGCGCCATTCAACATTATGCCCTTTATCTTTGAGTATTTGGACACCAATTTCTGGAATTTTGTGAGTGATAAAAATTTTTGCCATGACTTTTTAAAAATTAAAAATTAGAAATTAAATTTTTAATTCCTATTAAAAATCTTTATTTTCTCCTCTACTACTTTCTGCACCGCCTTCATTGGATCTTTTAAATATTTATAGGGCGCGACTTCTTCCGGATTTTCCTGGAGCGATTTTTGCAAAGCTTGGCGATAAGCAACGCGCAATTCGGTATTGATGTGAATAATCGCCACGCCAGCTTCAATTGCCGCCTTAAATTCTTCCGGCGCGTTGCCCGAACCACCGTGAAGCACCAGAGGAATGCCAACAGCTTCGTTGATTTCTTTAATCCTCTCAATGTTCAAAGACGGGTCTTTGCCGCCGCGCAGCATGCCGTGAAAATTACCAACGGCTGGCGCCAAAAGAGTGATGCCGGTTTCTTCAATAAACTTTTTGGCTTCGGCCGGTTTGGTTAAATTTTCAACCGAAAGTTTAACACCAACCGGCAAAGCGTCATGAATTTTTGATGATTTGCCGATAAAACCGATTTCGCCCTCGGTGATTATTTCCGGATTTTTCTTTTTGGCGTAATCAACGCACTGCTTGGTAATTTTGATATTTTCTTCCAGCGATAATTCACTGCCATCAAACATCGCCGCGTCAAAACCGGCATCCACCGCTTCTTTGTATCGTTCAAAACTGGAAACATGGTCGGAGTTGATGAAAATCGGAAAATCAAATTGAACACGCAAACTTTTGACCAGCGCCACCGCCTGCCGAACACCGACAAAGTCCCGCTCGCCGTCGGACAAGCCGATAATCACCGGCGTCGCCAAATTTTTGGCGGCGTGAAAAATTCCCCAAAGCGTTTCCAGATTGGAAATATTGAAATGACCGATAGCGATTTTTTTCGCCCGCGCTTCCGCTAAACACTCTCGCAAAGTTTTCATGACGATATTGTATCATATTTCAATTTCTCGGCAAAAATGTTAGAATAATTAAAATAACATGAACATGGATGAAGAAAAAACAGAAAAATCAAGAAATGCCGAACGAGAAGAGGAAATCCTGAAGTTTTGGCGCGACAATAAAATTTTTGAAAAGTCGGTGGCAAAACTGGCGCCGCGAGGTGAATTCATTTTTTACGATGGACCGCCGTTTGCCAGCGGCACGCCGCATTATGGCCACTTGCTTGCCAGCACGATTAAAGACACGGTGCCGCGTTTTTGGACCATGCGCGGCTTCCGGGTAGCGCGTCGTTGGGGTTGGGATTGCCACGGTTTGCCGGTAGAAAATTTGGTGGAAAAAGAATTGGGATTGAAATCAAAAAAGGATATAGAAAATTACGGCGTGGAAAAATTCAACGCTGTCGCTCGCCAGAGCGTTTTGCGCTATGCCGACATTTGGCGCGAACAAATTCCGCGTTTCGGCCGATTCGTGGATATGGACAATGATTACCAGACGATGGGTACTGATTACACCGAAAGCGTTTGGTGGGCCTTCAAAAAACTTCACGACAAAGATTTGATTTACGAAGGTTTCAAGACAATGCATCTTTGTCCGCGTTGCGGCACGACATTGTCTAATTTTGAAGTAGCGCAGGGATATAGAGACATAAACGATATCGCCGTTTATGTCAAGTTTGAACTTTCAGGACAGGCCAAAACTTATGTTTTGACCTGGACGACAACACCGTGGACTTTGCCGGGCAATGTGGCGTTGGCGGTGGGCAAAAATATTGATTATGTAAAAGTTCAAATTGGAGAAGAAAAGTTAATTTTGGCGAAAACTCGGTTGGCTGTTTTGAAACAAGAATACAAAATTTTGGAAGAATTCAAGGGAACAGATTTAGTGGGCAAATCATACGAACCGATTTTTAATTATTACAAAGGTCAAATCTTAAAGAATAAAGAAAGAGGTTGGAAAATTTACGCCGCTGATTTTGTGACCACCGAAGACGGCACCGGAATTGTTCATATCGCGCCGGCTTTCGGCGAAGATGATTTGCGGCTTGGTGAAAAAGAACAACTGCCATTTATCCAACATGTCGGCGCGGATGGAAAATTCAAAAAGGAAATTACCGACTTCGCCGAGCAAGATGTTAAACCAAAAGACGACCCGACGCGCGCCGATGTTGCCATTTTAAAATTTCTTGCCGCCAAGGGTTCGCTTTTTGACAAAGAAAAAATCACTCATTCTTATCCGCACTGCTGGCGTTGCGAGTCGCCACTTTTGAATTATGCCGCTTCATCGTGGTTTGTGAAAGTTACGGCACTTAAGAACAAGCTGATGGCCGAGAATAAAAAAATTCATTGGGTGCCGGAGGCGATAGGCAAGTATCGTTTCGGCAATTGGTTGGCCGAGGCGCGCGATTGGGCGATTTCCCGTTCGCGTTTTTGGGGCGCGCCGTTGCCGGTTTGGCGTTGTGAAAAATGCGGCAAACTTGAAATAATCGGTTCGGTGGAAAATATCAAAAAACACTTGAAACCGCGCAATCGTTACTTTGTAATGCGCCACGGCCAGTCGGAGAATAATGTTGCTGAAATTTTGAGCACCAAACCGGAAAATCCACACCACCTGACGGAAAAAGGAAAAGAACAGGTTCGCGCCGCCGCAAAGATTCTGAAAAAAGAAAAAATTGATTTGATATATGTCTCACCGTTTATTCGAACACGGGAAAGCGCCGAAATTATCCGCGAAGCGCTTGGGTTTAAAAAAGAACAGGTTACGGTTGATACTCGACTGTCCGAGATTTCTGCTCACGATTTCAACGGCAAGTCAGTATCGGAATTTCAGACAGCTTTTTCTTCTTTGGCCGAGCGGTTTTCAAAACGAGTCGGTGGCGAGAATTACAGCGAGATAAAAAATAGGGTAGGAGGGTTCTTGAATGAAATTGATGCCAAAAATTCCAGTAAAAATATTCTAATTGTTAGTCACGAAGCGCCAATCTGGCTTTTGACTTGCGCTGCCGCTAATCTCTCAGAGAAAATGTCGATAAAATCCTATCCGAATGATTTTCCAAAAAATGATTTCATAAATAACGCGGAAGTAAAAAGTTTTGATTTTGTGCCGTTACCGCATAACGAAAATTACGAACTGGACTTACACCGGCCGTTTATAGACGAAATTGCTTTTGATTGTTCTTGCTCCGGAAAAATGAAAAGAATTCCGGAAGTTTTTGATTGCTGGTTTGAAAGCGGTTCAATGCCGTTTGCCGAGTGGCATTATCCCTTCGACTTCGCTCAGGGCAAGCCCTCTAAAAACTTTTTTAATCCTAAACCGGGACTTTTGCGAAAGTCGAAAGGCTACCCGGCGGATTTTATCGCCGAAGGTTTGGACCAAACGCGCGGTTGGTTTTATTCAATGTTGGTGCTGGGCGTGGCGTTGTTCGGCAAAGCGCCTTACAAAAATGTGGTGGTGAACGGTTTGGTTTTAGCTGAAGATGGCAAGAAAATGTCCAAAAGTTTGAAAAATTATCCGGCTCTTTTACCGACCATAGAAAAATACGGCGCTGACGCGATTCGTTTTTACCTGCTTTCATCGCCAGCCGTTCACGCTGACGATTTTTGTTTTTCTGAAAAGGGGGTGGACGAAGTGGCGAAAAAAGTTTTAGGCCGCCTTGATAATGTTCTGGCTTTTTATTTGCTATATGCAGATAAAAAGCAATTTTCAATTTTCAACCCGCCTGCCGGACGGGCAGGTTTTCAATTTTCAAATAAAAATGTTTTAGATGGGTGGATTTTGACGCGATTGAATCAATTAATTAGCGAGGTAACAACGGCAATGGAAAATTATGAATTGAACAAAGCGACGCGGCCAATTGCCGATTTCATAGATGACCTGTCCACTTGGTATTTGCGCCGTTCGCGCGAACGCATCAAACAACCAACAACGAAAGCAGAGGCGTTGGCAACTTTGAGTTTTGTGTTATTGGAACTGGCCAAAGTTATGGCGCCACTCACGCCATTTTTCGCGGAATATTTATACAATCAAGTCGGTGGTAAAAAAGAAAGCGTGCACTTGGAAGAGTGGCCCGCCAAAGATACCCAACGACCAACAACCAACGACCAACAACTGCTTGAAGAAATGAAAGAAACGCGGCGGATTGTGTCGCTGGCATTGGAAGCGCGGGCGAAAGCAAATATAAAAGTGAGGCAACCACTCGCTTTGCTCAAATTTTCAATTTTCAACCCGCCTGCCGGACGGGCAGGTTTTCAATTTTCAAAAAATAAAGACCAACTATTACAATTAGTGAAAGAAGAAATAAATATTAAAGAAATTGTTTTCAGCAAAGATTTAAAAGAAGAAGTGGAACTGGATACCAACATTACGCCGATACTCAAAAAAGAAGGCGATTATCGGGAAGTTTTGCGGCGGATTCAGGAACTGCGTAAAGAAAAAGGGTTACAGCCTGGACAATTGGCGGTGCTAGCCACTTCATCCCAAATCGCCGCCACTGGTTTGCTCCAAGAATTTGAAAACGATTTCAAACGCGTCGCCTCGCTGGAAAAAATTAATCATGGCGTTCTCTCCGTCGGCGATTTTGAGTTGCGATAATCTATTTAGTGTCTTATGATTGCCGCATGAGTTTTTTCTCTCCCAAATTGGGCATTGATTTAGGCACGACTAACACTTTGGTTTTTGTGCCTGGGCGGGGCATTGTTTTGAATGAGCCGTCGGTGGTGGCAACCACTGAAGATGACCACAAAATTCTCGCTGTCGGTCGCGAGGCAAAAAAAATGATTGGCCGAACGCCCGAAAACATTACCGCCTACCGGCCTTTGAAAGACGGCGTGATTGCTGACTACCGCGTCACCGAAGCCATGCTCCGATATTTCATCAACAAAGCGCTTGGCAAATGGAATATCTTCAAACCGGAAGTAATGGTGTCAGTGCCGGCCGGCATCACTTCCACTGAACGACGGGCAGTGGTGGAAGCGACAATTAATGCCGGCGCTCGGAACGCTTATGTGGTTAAAGAACCGGTGCTGGCCGCTATCGGCGCCGGTATTCCCATTCACGAGCCGGCTGGTCATATGGTGGTGGATATCGGCGGCGGCACAATTGATGTGGCGGTGATTTCGCTCGGCGGCATCGTTTCTTCCACTTCAGTCAAATGCGCCGGCGATCGATTAGATGCGGCCATCGTTGATTATGTTAAAAAAACTTTTAATTTAGTGATTGGCGACAAAATGGCGGAGACAATCAAAATTGAAATCGGTTCGGCCGTGCCGGTGGAAGAGGAGTTGGCGATAAATATTAAGGGACGGGATTTTGTTACCGGTTTGCCGCGAACAACTGAAATCAAAACCAATGAAATCGTTCGGGCAATTGCCCGCGAATTGAGGGAAATGATTAAAGCCATTCGCGATGTCTTGCAGGAAACGCCGCCGGAATTGGCGGCTGATATTATTGACCGCGGTGTGATTATGACCGGCGGTTCATCGCAACTGCGAAATTTTCCGGAATTGGTTTTGCGCCGCACCGGCGTCAAAGCGGCTTTGGCCAAAGACCCGATTTTCTGCGTCGCTAAAGGCACCGGCATCGCTTTGGAACATTTAGATACTTACAAGAAAAGTATTATTGCCAAAAGATAATATGATTTTTTTCGGCAATGAACTTCATCATGCTTATTTGATAGCTGGGGAGCGGCGCGGCGTGCGTTTGGCGTTGAACCGGTTTTTTGAAAATGAATTAAAATTAAAAATTCGAGGCAATCCCGATTTTATTTTCGCCGAATACGACACTTTTACCATTGATGAAGCGCGGGCGCTCAAAGACTGGCAAAGCAAACGGCCGGCGGACGGCGAGCGAAAATTTTTCGTGCTGGCGCTGAACAGCGCGACCAGCGAGGCGCAGAACTCGCTTTTAAAAGTTTTGGAAGAGCCGGCCGCCGGCACTCATTTCTTTTTAATCGCGCCCTCGGCGGATATTTTTTTGCCAACCGTTCGGTCGCGATTGTTTATTTTTAAATTTGCCGGTGAGCAAGTTATTGATGAAACAAAGGCAGCGGAAAAATTTTTGAAATCCAAGAGCGGCGAACGATTGGCTTTTGCTAAATCGTTTGCCGACGAAATCGCCGATGGTAAAAAAACCAAGACCGATGCCATAAAATTTTTAGACACTCTGGAATTGGTTTTGCGGGACAAAAATCTTGTCGAAGCCGCCGTTTTTGAGCAATTATTTCAAGCCAAGATTTTCCTGCGCGGCCGTGCGCCGTCGGTAAAAATGCTTCTGGAGAATCTAGCCTTACGCTTGCCAACAACTTAATTTTCAAAAACGGTGTTTGTTGGACAAAGTTCGAAACTATTTCGAGCAAAATCCAGTGGAAAAATTATCTATCTTGTCGATACTGGAATAATTAACGAGATGAAATTTCCAACTTTTTGGTTTGATCCAACACCGCAAGGCAAGTTCATGCTTTCAATCGCTTTTTCGCAATCCAAGTATTATGTAGATAATTTGAGCGAGAATATAAAGCGAGGTCATCGCAACAAAGTGAAAGACGGAATATGGCCTCAAATGGCTCCGCTTGGATATGTGAACAAAAATAGAAAGATTGTCCCCGATGAAAATATCGCACCTTTAATCAAGAAAACATTTGAGGCATATTCGTCTGGGTCTTTCACTTTGC
>JBBUFP010000018.1:0-3285 GCA_038056445.1 Patescibacteria group bacterium | reverse complement strand
TAGCGACAAGATATTTGGTTTGGCACTACGGCGAAGCGCTCACTGATTGGTGGCGAATTGTCGGCAACTTTGTTTGGTTTTTTTTCCATATGTTTTCCATCGGCTTGCTATCGCGAACGCTATTCGCACCGTTCAAGCGGCTCCAAGAAGAAAGAAAAAAAGGCAGTTTCAAATTTGAGGATTGGGGCGGGGCGATTATTATCAATGTCTTAATGCGGTTCGTCGGCTTCGGCGTGAGAACAGTAATAATCGCCATCGGTCTGGTTTTCATTCTTTTCACCATCGTCATCGGAGTGATAGCTTTTGTTCTTTGGTTAATTTTACCGCTAGTCGTCGCTTTTCTTTTGGTTTTCGGCTTTAGCCAACTTTTCTACTTGCTATGACTTATTTGGAAATTAAAAAAATAATCCGTAGCTATTATCCAGCGCTGCTGCTGGAAGATTTGATTTCTCACAAAACTCGCGAACGGCTTTTGGATATCCTGGCGCCAATTCTTTTCATCTTGCTCTTGCCTCTGGCGGCGCATATTTCCGGACTGGCGGTTTTGCCTTTTATTCCGACTTTTGCCGGCGCGTTTTGCCTGCTCGCCGCCGTAGCCGTTATTATTTTTATGCTGGATGCCTTTCATTCATCTTTTTATTTCAAAACATTGGACGCGATAATTTTGGAACAGGGTATTGGCGTCAGCGGCAAAGAACCGATTAGTTTTGAGGCGGCGCAAGTTTTATATCACGCGCCGGAAAGTGATATCGCTTTCGGTTTTATCGTCTCACCGCCCGGCCGAAAAATTTTAGCGCGGCTGGGTATAGCTGAAAAAACAATTAAGGAATTTCTTAAAAATCGGAAAATAAAATTATCGGCCGGCATGTTCAATTTCCAATCGTTTGATTCGGAATACGGCATTACTTTAGCCGACTTGGCGGAAGTTTTACTTAAACAAGACAAAGAATTCGCCGATTTTTTATTCGCTCAAAGCATTCAAGAAAAGGATTTGCTTGGCGCGGCGCTTTGGCTGGTGCGGGAAGCGCGAGCGACGCGGCGGCGCGAGCGCTGGTGGAGCCGCGATGCTTTGGGCCGAACGCCCGGCATTGGCAAGGACTTGGCTTACGGCGGCGCTTACACTTTAGAAAAATATGCCAAGGATTTAATCGGCGCGCCGGCCGGCGGGGAATTTTCCAAAACCTATTTACATAAAGAAATAGAGGCGGTAGAAACAATTCTTTCGCGCGCTAAAGAAGCCAACGCGCTTATTGTCGGCGAATTGGGCGGCGGCGCGCTGGACATTATTTACCGATTAGCTAAAGCCATCAATCTGGGCACTGCTTTGCCGACCATTGATGGCAAACGGATGATGCTTTTGGACCAAAATCACCTAGTGGCCGCCACTGCCGACAAAGCGACTTTTGAAACGGAAATAATAAAAATGCTGAGCGAAGCCGCCAAAGCGGGTAATATCCTCTTGGTCATCGGCGATTTGCCGGGTTTTATTGAAAGCGCGGCGACCTTGGGTTCCGACCTGCCCAGTTTGATGGACGCGTATCTTGCTTCACCAGATTTGCAAGTCATCGCTATTGCTTCGCCCGCCGGTTTTCACAAAATCATTGAACCAAACAGCGCGCTTTCGCGGCGATTTGAAAAAGTTTTAATAAAAACCGGCGACCGCGAAAATATCATCGGCTTGCTAGAGGACGAAGCGGTCCAAGCTGAAAGGAAGCACGATTTGTTTTTCACTTATCCGGCGATTGAAGCAATCGCCGATGGCGCGGCGCGCTATTTCCCGGACGAAGCGGCGCCGGATAAAGCCACCGACCTTTTGGCGGAAATCGTTCCAGAAATCCGAGCAAAAAATCTTAAAATTATCGGCAAAAATGAGGTGTTGGCATTGATTCAAACTAAAACTGGCATTCCCGCTGGCGAAGCAACACCGGCCGAACGGGTTAAACTTTTGAATTTGGAAGCAATTTTACAAAAACGAGTGGTCGGCCAAAGTGAAGCGCTCAAAGCGGTGGCGACCACGGTGCGTCGGGCGCGCTCGGGCATTCAAAATCCCAACCGGCCGCTCGGCTCGTTCCTATTCTTGGGACCGACCGGCGTCGGCAAAACCGAAACCGCCAAAGCGCTGGCGGCGGCGTTCTTTGGCGATGAAAAGAAAATCTTGCGCTTGGATATGTCCGAATATAAAAGCGCTGACGCGATGGATAAACTCATCGGTTCGTTTGAACGCGGCCGGCCGGGTGTGCTTTCTTCTTTAGTGCGAGAAAATCCTTACGGCGTTTTGCTTTTGGACGAATTTGAAAAAGCCGCTCGGGAAGTGCTTGATTTGTTCCTTCAGGTTTTGGACGAAGGTTTTTTCTCCGATATGTCCGGCAAACGGGTTAATTTGCGAAATTTGCTGATTATCGCCACTTCCAATGCCGGCGCCGATGCCATCTGGCAATTCGTCAAGCAAGGTGGCGATTTGCAAAACCACAAAGAAGAAATCGTAGACCAACTGGTGGGGCAAGCGATTCTTAAACCTGAATTATTAAACCGTTTTGACGGCGTGGTTTTGTTCCGGCCGATTGTTGGCGATGATTTACGCGCTGTGGCTAAACTGCAATTGGAAAAATTGGCCGAGCGCCTCCGGGAAAAAAGCGTGGCGCTGGTAATTAACGAGGCGCTGGTGGATTATCTCGTTCGTTTCGGCACCGACCCGAAATTCGGCGCTCGGCCACTCACTCGCGTCATTCAAGATAAAGTGGAAGCGCTGATTGCCGAAAAACTTTTGCGGGGCGAAATCCAGCCGGGCCAAAAAGTAGAATTAACCGACACTGATTTGCAATAAAGCAATTCAGTTGTTCCGTTGTTCCATTGCTCTAATTTCCGCGATCGCAAAAGTTAGCGCAATCCTGTTTTGATTTTCGCCGGCTTTTTTGTTATGCTAATTTCAGGAAATATATTCCGGTATCCGCCTGATGTTAAAATTTTTATATAACAATAAATCTCTAAGTATCGTCATTTGGCTCCGCGGTAGCTCAGCGGTAGAGCAGTCGCCTGTTAAGCGATTGGTCGCAGGTTCGAATCCTGCCCGCGGAGCAAAAGTCGTGAAGTGGGGTATAAAGCCCCATGTCGTGGCTTAACAGCGAGCTTTCCTGAGGTTCGAAATTTATTTTGACCCTCCGAAAGTTCCAACGAGTTGTTTTGAAGAGTTACCGGCAAATCACCGCTAAAAGCAAGGGCTTTGGCGGTGTTTTGCTGTGGTTCGAAATTTTTATTCAGCATCGGCACCCACTCCGACAAAAACTC
>JBBUFP010000017.1:0-5284 GCA_038056445.1 Patescibacteria group bacterium | reverse complement strand
GGTCCTTTCCTGGATTTTAACGCGCTTATTAGCTGAAACGCCATGAAACTCTTACAAAATGTATATTAGTTATCTTCATTTGGCTGTCAACCCCGTTAGAAGCCGCGGGGTCAATACTGCCGCATTTCTTGACAAAATTATCGCTCGAGCGCAAACTCATTTTCAGAAACAGCAAAAAACCAACTAAAAAAACTATGGTGGCAATTCTAACGATAGCGAATCTGACAATGGCTCTGTTGTTTGTAATTCTGTTAGCACTGGTGTGCTGGGCACTTGCCAGCCGCGCCGATTGGAAGAAAAAAGCGGCCTGTGGTGAAGGAGTATTTCTAGCCTTTTACAATTATCCGCTAATTGGAAACATGGACAGTCTTCAGTCGGTAAGAGTCAAGGCCTTCCCGGGCACACTTGAAAAAGCCAGGGGACACGCTCATAAGTTTTTGGACAGAAATGGTTACAAGCAAATCAGTACCACTTCTAGGGTAGAATTGTTTTGCCGGGAAAATGAGATGGTAAAAATGTTTTTCTGGCGTTGGGGTGTCATCTCGGAAACAATTCTTTCTTTGAGCGAGTAAAACGCGAACGCCCCGATGGAACATCGGGGCGATTTTTTGTTGGCGAAAAAATTTTCTAAAATTATTTCCTGATTGTAGCGGTTGCCGTATCTTGCCCGAGCGCCCCTTGGTCATCCGTTACCGTCAAAGTAACCGTGTAAGTGCCGGCGCTCGCGAAACGATGATTAACTTTGACGCCACTGGCCGTTCCGCCGTCGCCAAAATTCCAATTATAGGAAATAATGGAACCATCGGGGTCGCTTGAGCCGCTGCCGTCAAAATTAATCCAACGATTCACCCGGCCTGATTTATCGGCACCGGCATTGGCAATCGGCGATTGATTAGCTGGCACCGCTAAAGGGTCGTATAACACCGCCCGGCCGGCATTGGCCAAACCCCAGCCAAATTTATTGTCCCAACCGGCCGCGCCCAAATCTGTTGCGGTACTTTCAATCGCTTTTTTGACTGCACCGGTAGTGGTCGCTTTGCCTTCGGCAATGACTAAAGCGGCAATGGCGGCCACATGGGGCGTCGCCATTGAAGTGCCTTGATAAAAATAGTAACCGAAATCCGTCGGGTTGGCGCCGAAGGTCTGCTGTAAAATTCCGTCAACATAACCGTCGCCGTTTTGGTCTACCCGCGTATCGCCGCCCGGCGCCACCACATCCAAACCCGCGCCGTAATTTGAATAATAGGCCTTGGTTTTATCATAACGAGTGGCGCCGACGGCAATCACATATTGATTGTAAGCCGCCGGATAAGAAAGTCGGCTACGGCCGTCATTGCCCGCCGCCGCTACGATGACAACGCCTTTGCCGGCGGCGTAAGCCAAAGCTTCTTCCAGATAAGTGGCGCCGGAAGAACCGCCCAATGAAAGATTAATCACTTGGGCGCCATTATCCACCGCCCACCTGATGCCTTCCGCCACATCGCTGTAATAACCGCTGCCGTTTTGGTCCAAAACTTTCACTGGCATCAAAGCGGCGCCGTAAGCCACGCCGGCCACGCCTAAACTATTTTCAGTGCTTTGAGCAATTGTGCCGGCAACATGAGTGCCGTGCCCTTCATCATCGTTCGGATGCTCATCATTGTTAACAAAATCATAACCAGCGACAAATTGAGTATTAGCCAAATCCGGCGCTTGGCCATAAATACCGTAGTTTTCGTAAGCGATACCAGTGTCCACCACCGCCACCGTTACGCCCGTGCCAGTCGTAACATCCCAAGCCTCCTCGGCATTAATTCCCGCGACTTTTTGAAAGTTCCATTGGTAAAGGTAAAAAGGGTCATTGGGCGCGGTAAAAGTGTGAGCGACAAAATCCGGTTCGGCGTATTCCACATCTTCTAAATTGCGAAAACGGGCAATGGCATCATCCACCCTCTCGCCTTTCAAAGTTAATCTTTGAAAATTTTTGTCGCCTTTGTATTTAACAATAACTCTGTCGGCTCGGAAATCCCTCTGTCTTTTTTCAACGACTGATTGAAAATGCGTCACTGCTTCCGACAGCCGATTTTGTAATCGTTCAACAATTTTAATCCGAGCCGCATTATCATTAGCCGCGCTGACTGGCAGTGCCGCCAAAACAATTACTGCCCATAATATGTAACGCTTGAATTTCATATGTAGATAATATACCCCTAAATTTATCTTGTCAACCAAAGTTAGTATTAAACCCGAATAAACTTTTCTATCAAAATCCGCAGATATTCCTTAAACAACGGATGGAATTTTTTCATTGCTTCAACCGCGTCTTTCTTTTGAAGTTTTTCGTAATCGTGAGTCAATTGATTTCTGATTTTCGCGGAATCGGCGAGTTTTTCTGCTAATTCCAAATCAATAATCTTAAGCGACGCTAATTCATAAAAAGTAGATTTGTAAGAATCGGCGATACTGCCGCCGATTTGATAAACAATAGCGGCGTTAATGTCTATCGCTTCGTCTACCGTAAGCAGAAAAGCTCTTTCCATGGCAAAGAGTTTTTCTTTATTTTTCAAAATACTTTGCGTGTCCAATAAAACATAAACGAAAAGAGTGTCCATATACTCTTGCAAGCGTAAAACTTTTTTTTCCAATTCTGGATTAATCATGACAAATAAAGGTTAAACATTATGACTTATTCGCTTCTGCCCATTCAATAAGTTTTTTACGACCCAAATCACGCAACCATGTTGTCTCCATCCACATTTTAATGGCGTATAGTTTCCAACGCAAAAAATCGCCCGGGCTTTTCTCGTAAAGCAATTTTCCATCGCGCACCACCGCGTGCATTAAGGTCGGCGAAGCGGAGTTGGGGTCAATGTCCACAATCTCAACATCTTCTCGTTTGAATGCTTCCGAAAGCTCAGAGGAAATCTTTATTTTTTCCTCAAAAGCAATTTGGTCCTTGCCCAAAACAGCGATGTCAATATCGCTTTTGGAATGAAGCGCGCCGGTCGCTTGCGAACCAAAAAGCGCCACGATGGACAGGCCGTGTTTTTCGGCAATTTTCGCTATTTCCTTTTTATCCGTTTCAATCATAAACAAACTATACCACACCTAATTATATTCATAATTTATCTTGTCAACCAAATTTTTTGGTGGAATAAACGAAGCAAAGCGCCGGCCGAAGCCAAGCCGACAATCGCCAGCAAAATCGGCCCGACTAACGGCACAAACCAAAGCAAAGAGTAAACCAAGACACCCACCAAAACCGCCCGCCAATCGGCAAGAATTTCGCCGTCTTTGGCTAAAACTTTCAACAGCAATGAGCCGAGAAAAACTACCGACATAAAACAAGCGAGCAACATTAGAAGCGCCGCCGCCGCCAGCAGAAAGAAACCGAGCAACGCGCCGAACAAAGTGGCGACTAAAATCGCCGCGCTGACGGGAATTAAAATAGCGGCGGCGGCGCCAATTAAAAAACTTTTGCCAAAATGATTAAGCGATTCAACAACAAAAGAACGAGTGAATTTTTTAAACAAACCGGCGGCCAAAAGCGCCGCCAGCAAAATACCGGCAAACTTTATCAAGAAAGCGGCGCTGGCTAAACCAACAATCAAGGCCGGCGCCGTTCGCCAGTAAAGCAGAGTTTTAATCGCCGGACCGATTTTTTGTTCGCCCTTGATTACCGCGCCTGAGTTGACGACAACTTCAGCGTCAGCGTTGTAATGTAAATCACCGGCCACGACAGCATCGCCGCCCAAAGTGAGCACTTCGCCTTCAAAATAGACCGGGCCGTTGATGACGCCGTTGATTGCCAACCGACCGCCCTTGAAAGAAATGCCTTTTTGGACCAAGCCACCCACTATTGCCTCGGCGGCGGCGATAATTGCTTCACCACCGATTTTAGCTTTTGGTAAAACCGCCACCTTGCCGCCGCCCACTACCAAATCACCGCCAAGGTCGCCACTGATTGTTGCTTTGCTGGCAATCAGTCGCGCGTCGCCCTTAATTTTGCCGTAAAGAGTGGCTTCGCCGGCCAACAAAGTGGCATCACCTAAAATTTCACCGGTAAAGTAAATTGTGCCGGCGGCAACCGTTAAGTCCTCATTGATTTTTCCAGCCACCATTGCTTCGCCGACGACCAGATAAGTATTTTCCTTGAGCGTCTGGTCTTCGGGCAAAAGATAATTTTCAGTCATCACACCATAAGCGGCGATGGCAAACACCGGTAGAAACGCGGCAAAAATTATAAGACTAAGTTTTTTCATACATTGTGTCGGCTCAAATTTATTTCCTGCTCCAAATTGCGCAAAGCCATTTCATCTCTGGTTTTCTCCGCCGTTAATCGCTTAAGCTCATCATCCAATTTTCTAAACTCTGATTTTTTGTCAGCCAATTCGCTTTCCCGCCTTTCAATTTCCGATTTCATCAGCGCGTGTTCCCGTTCAACAATAATAAGTCGGCGTTTGGTCTCGTCAATGGCGCGGCGCAAATCCCTGATAACATTGGGCACATTTTTTTCCATAGCTTTATTCTTTTACTAACTTAGTATATCAAATATCAGCCGAAAACGCTTTCCGTCCACTTTTCCCAAAGCGGCTGGAAAAGATAAACAAAAACCACTAGCGGCAGATAAAATGCCGAGAAAAAAACGAAAATTATGAAATTCAAAGCTTTCGCCATTTTATTAATAGATAACAGCGGCAATCTTAAAATACTTTCAGAAGGAAAACAAGCGAGCAACGGAAATGATGGCGAGGATGCCGATAAAATTCATAATATAGGAAAGCGGCAGAAGAACGCGACTTTTGATTTTTGCCAAACCGAGAATCGCCAAACCCAGTTCGTCGGGCAAAGGCGAAGCAATGATGACGCCACCCAGCAAAACCAACAGCCATTTCAAAAAGCCGTGATGGAATAGGCGGACGAATTTTTTCCTAATCTTGGAGCGGAACATGCCGGCGGCGTCTTTAGCTAAGTCGTCGCGGACAAACCGAAAAATCAGAAAATCCACCAGCGCCGCGCCGACGGCGCCGATGGCCGCTACCCAAAGCGGCGGGAAATCCCTAGCCAAAACCGCCAGCGCTACCATGGCCGGCGCGGTAGTGAAAATAGAAGTGAAAAACAGACCAGCAACAAAACTGGCTAGAATTTTGAAACCGCCGGCCAACGCCAAAAATTTTTCCACCGCGCCCAGCCGCGCCAACCAAACCGCCACCGCGATGCTGACGGCAACAATCAACAAATCCCGCAACAAATGACGCAAGTATTGTTTTTTCATTTCATTTCAATTCCAGCCATTTTATCTTCT
>JBBUFP010000016.1:0-3419 GCA_038056445.1 Patescibacteria group bacterium | reverse complement strand
TCAAATTTTGGAAAATTTTTGGGAAAAAAGGCGAGCGAGAGTGACTCGCCCGTTTGATAGTTTTCTGCTCAAAAACTAGTCATGATGGAAACCAGTCCCCGAAAAAAGAAGTTGGCGCCTGTTACGTCGCTTTGGCTTAAACGCCATTTTCAATTCTGGATGCTCGTTGAGAAAGGCTTTTGCAACGGCTTTGTAGCGTCCATCGCCTTCCCATGCAGCCGCTGTCATTACGGCAAACAATGGGCTGTGCTCTTTCCTCAATACTTCGGCAACTTTCACCGCCTCTAGAATGTTTTGTTTGTTCATAAGACGAACTATTTATCGTAATTGTATCAAAACGCCAAACGGTGTCTAGTAGCTTTTCAACTTGGCGGCTTTTTCGTGCTGACGAATTTTTTCGTGGGCCTTGGCTTCAATTTGACGAATCCGTTCGCGGGTAACACCGAATTGAACGCCGACTTCTTCCAAAGTGTGAGTGATGCCGCCTACCAAACCGTGCCTCATTTCCAAAATTTTCCGTTCCTTTTCCGACAATTCAGCCAAAATTTCCCGCACTTGGTCGGCGAGAATTCTGCGCGACGCTTCCTGGTCAGGCGGTAAAATTTTATCATCAGCGACAAAATCGCCCAAAGTGGATTTGCCGTCGTCATCGTCGCCTACCGGATTTTCCAGAGAAACGGTGTCTTGGTCAACTTTTTCAATTTGATAAACTTTCTCCACTTCCAAACCCATTTCTACCGCGATTTCTTCCGGCAACGGTTCGCGGCCTAAATCCTGCGACAAACGCCGCACCGCTTGCTTGTATTTGGCAATGGTTTCTACCATATGAACCGGCACTCGAATCGTCCGGCTCTGGTCAGCTAAGGCTCGAGTAATTGCTTGCCTAATCCACCAAGTGGCATAAGTAGAAAACTTATAACCTTTAGTCCAATCAAATTTATCCACCGCCCGAAAGAGCCCCAAATTGCCCTCTTGAATTAAATCCAACAAAGTTAAATCGGGCGAGCGACCAACATATCTTTTGGCAATGGAAACCACTAATCTTAAATTAGCTCGAGCTAAAAGACCTTTGGCTTCCATATCACCGGCCTGAATTCGCTTGGCTAATTCCTTTTCGGTTTTGGCGTCAATCAACGAATACCGACCGATTTCCCGCAAATAAATTTGAATAGAATCATACTGGCTTTCTTCGGCGTCCAACAAACTTTTCTTGGCTCCATCTTGTTTTTCCAAATTGCTGCCGCCTTCCAAAACATCAGTGCCGGCTTCGTGTAACCGCCGATAAAGTTCTTCCAAAAAAAACACATCGCTCTCAATGTTGGGAAATTCCTTCAAAATCTCGTCATAAGTGACAAAACCGCGCTCTTTGCCTTTAGCCAGCAGTTTTTGCGCGGCGGTTTCCCAAGCGGCTTTGTTTTTCTTTGGCGTAACCGAAACTTTTTTTACTTTCGGTTTCGAATGCTTTCGCGCGGCAGATTTTCTGATTTTTTTATTCTTTTTATTTTTCTTGTGTTTTTTGGTCATTGGAAATTTCTTTTGACAATTTTTGGCATTCTTCCATCAATTTTCTGGCTTGGGCAGTTTCGCCCGCTTTTTCCGCTTCAGCCAGTTCTTTGGTTTTTTGTAAAAATTTTTCCCGCAACTTTTCGTTTTTTAAATTAGCGAGCAATTCGGCGATTTCTTTTTCGGAAATTTCCCCGCCTAAATTTGCTTCAGCTTCAAAAACAATTTCTTCCCGAAACGGCCGCCAAAATTCCAAAGCCATTTTAAACTCTGCCGCGCCAAAAATATTTTGCAATTCGCTTTCCAGTTTCTGGTCTTTTTCGGCAAACAAAACACCGAACAATCGCCGTTCCAAAAGCTCACGCTTGGTCAGTTTTTCCTTCGCCTCCGGCTTTAAAATTTTATTCTCCGCCACCCCAATCACCGGCTTAATCTTGCGCAATTCTTCCCACAACGCTTCTGCCTTGATATTCGCCTTATCGGCAATTTCGGAAATATAATGCGACTGTTCAATCCGACTTTTAAGCGAAGCGATATAAGGTAGAATATCTTTTTCCACTGCTTTGGCTAATTGCCGTTTATCGTATCCTTTATTTAGAATTCTAGCAAGCAGGAAATCAATCAGGAAAACGGCGTTCTTGAGTGCCTCTTTCCAACTCAATGGATTTTTTAAAACCAAATCGGCTGGGTCCAAACCCTCGGGCAAGGCGGCAACTTTCACTTCCAGACCGCGCGCCAGCGCCAAACCCGCGCCGCGCAACGCGGCTTTGAAACCGGCTTCATCAGGGTCAAAAACTAATAGCAAGCGGTTGGAAAATCTTTTAAGTAAATTAAGGTGTTCGTCAGTTAAGGCGGTGCCCGACGAAGCGACAGTATTGGCAACGCCGGTTTGGTGGGACATCAGCAAATCCACTTGGCCCTCCACCAAAACCGCGAAATCGCGCTGACGAATCGCCGTTTTGGCTTTATCCAAGCCGTAAAGAATTCTTGATTTAGCGAACAGTTCGGTTTCCGGACTATTTAGATATTTGGCATCATCCGATTTACCTTTCAAAATCCGGCCGGAAAAACCGACAATCCGGCCAGCGCTGTCGGCAATGGGGAAAATAATCCGACCGCGAAACCGATCGTAATAATTACCGCCAGCTTCACCTTTTTTTATCAAGCCGGCTTTTTCTAAATCGCTTTCGGCGAATTTTTTACTTTTCAAATGAGTCAAAAGAGCGCGCCATTCATCAGGCGCGAAACCGAGCCGAAAAGCAGTAATCGTTTTATCATTTAACCCGCGTTTCTTAAGATAATTTTTGGCTTCGTCATTTAATTTCAAATTGGTTTCAAAATATCTCGTTGTTTCTTCCAAAATTTGAAAAAGTTTTTCGCGAGAATCACGCTCGCCGACATGCCGATATTCCAATTTAACCCCGGCTCGGTCAGCCAAAAGTTTCAACGCACCTTTGAAATCCAAACCTTCCATCTGTTCCACAAAAGAAAAAATATCGCCCTTGGCGGCGCAACCGAAACAATAGAAAGAGCCACGGTCGGGCGAGACGAAAAACGACGGCGTCTTTTCATTGTGAAAAGGGCAACGAGCGCGCAAGTTCTTGCCGGCTTTTTCCAGTTTGATATAGGAACTGACCACTTCGGCAATCCCCAATCGGTCCTTAATTTTTTCCACCGAATCACTCATGTTATTTTACTTTTTTATCTTGGACAAAGGTTTAACCTTTGGATTTTACAATTGACTCTCGTTTCAATGAGGCGAAGCCTCCTCTGGTGACTTGGAGGCTTCGCCTCCAAGTTTAGTTGATAAGTTTGAGCTTGTTCCAAAACGGAACAAGCTGAATTTTATCAGAATTAGCAATGTGCAATTTTTGCACATTGTTTTTTACACCTTTTTTAAAATCATTTTTCATTTT
>JBBUFP010000015.1:0-2308 GCA_038056445.1 Patescibacteria group bacterium | reverse complement strand
GCAAAAGCGGCAAAAATAAAATCCGTTTCATATTCCGGCAAAAACTTCAACCGCGACTGCGTGCCATAACCAACGCCTTTGCCCAAAAGCTCGCCGGAACCGACAGCGATGGTTGATTGATAAGCATTGTAACCGGCGCCGCGGACATCAGCCAATGGATGAATAAAAGTTAGCACCCGCTGCTTCTGATAATCAGCCAAAATAAAATTCCACATTACCAAAAACGCCGTCAAGGCCGTCAGAAAAACCCACAGCAAATGTTTTTTGGAGATACCCGAGACCAAAACCAAACCAAGCCAAATCAAGAAAATTATGAGCGCCGAGCCGAAATCCGGCTGAAACAAAACCAAAAGGAAAATTATCAAAGCGTAAAAACCGGAAACAATAATGTGCTTGATGTCAGCGATTTCAATGTGACGACGGGAAAAATATTTTGCCAAAATCAGAATTAAAATCAATTTTGCCGGGTCGGACGGTTGCAACGAAAAAGCGCCGATAGAAAACCAACTTTTGGTGCCGTGGACGACATCAGCGACAAAAAATAAAAGACTGAGCGAACCGATTACCGCCAAAAACAAAGTGATTAGAACGCCGCTGGAACGAAGAAATCGAAAATCAATAAAACTAAAAATAAAAAAAACTGTCAACGCTAAGACAATCCAAATCAACTGCCGTTCATAGTATTGGCTCTGGCCGGTAAAAGAATTCATCACCGATAAGCCGGCGAAAAGCAAAGGCAAAACCGCCGCGAACAGCAGCCAATCAATACTCTTGAATGGCAGAAAAAACTGTTTCACTTTAACTTGGGAATTATTTCTACTCGCGCCGGTACCTTGTTAAAAGGCTGGCGCCAAGTAAAAAAGAACGGCGCGGTGGATTCGCTTCGAATGGTATCAACAATAGTTTTAGAAACATTAACGGCATTACCATCGGCATCAAAAATCACCGCGACCACTTCCACATTAACAATGTCAATATCGCTGCTATTTCGTAAAATCGCGTCTAGCCGAGGAGTGGTTGAGGCTTTTGACAAAACCTGACCCGTAATTGAAAACGGCATTATTGCCTCTTTGGCAATCCAACTAAGCGGCGAAAGAAATTCAAAAGTGGCTTTCACCGGCAAACGTTCGCCAGTACCAAGTCCGCCTTCAAAAACATAAAAAATCTGGCGCGGTGGGATATTGGTCTCGCCTTCGCGCGAAGCAATCACGGCGTTCGCTTTATCATACAACCGAAAAATATATCGCGCCCGCGCCACCGCTAAATCGGCGTTAGGATTCTCCACTCGCGCCACCGCGTTGTAAACGCCCGGGGCAATATCAAAAAATCTCTGCCACAAAACAATCGGTTCAATAGTTTTGGAAACACAAACCGCCTGACAAGAACCGCCGCAATCTACTCCCGCTTCGCCTTGATTTTTTTTGCCGTCGGAACAAGTCGGTGCCCGGTAAATCAAAAGAAAAATCGGCAAAGCGATAAAAACCAACGCGAACAAAGCCGCGCCAGTGAAATAAATCATTTTTCTCTTAGCCGACCAAACGCTCATGGAATTAGTATACCACAAAAAGACAAAACCACCCCGGCCTTCGGCCACCCCTCCTTAATTAAGGAGGGGAATTAAAGGGGTGGTTGAACATTGTTAAAAACTTTGTTTTGGCAACTAGCTACTTTCTCCCAAAATTAATCGGGATATCATCGCCTCTACGGGGCTTAACTGCTCTGTTCGGAATGGGAAGAGGTGTTGCCCCCGCGACGAGTCACCAAAACAAAATTTTCAAATCAAAATCCCCTAATTCGTATTATTGGTAAAATTAGTATATTTGGTATCGTATTTGTGATTTCCAAGTTTCCTAACAGGAATCGGCGAATTAGTACCCCTCGGCTCAACGCATTACTGCGCTTACACCTAGGGCCTATCAACCTGGTAGTCTTCCAGGGGCCTCAAACGATTCCTAATCTTGGGGACGGCTTCACTCTTATATGCTTTCAGAATTTATCCGTTCCGAACATAGCTACCCGGCGTTGCGCTTGGCAGCACAGCCGGTACACCAGCGGTTCGTTCGCTCCGGTCCTCTCGTACTAGGAGCAACTCCCCTCAAGAATCAACGCCTGCAGCAGATAGGAGACCAACCTGTCTCACGCATGATACCCACAATTACTTGTGGCATTGGACTATAACTTCTCCGATGAACATCGGAGGTTGACGCTTAGTCTCTACGGGATCAATGTATGTTTAATTCTTTTTTTGGAATAATTAAATTTCCGAAAAGAATCAATAAGATTCATCAGCTTCACAAAATCATTTTTA
>JBBUFP010000014.1:32828-37903 GCA_038056445.1 Patescibacteria group bacterium | reverse complement strand
GTCCAAAAATCTATGAATAAGCTAATTGAACTAAAAAAACTGGAACGAGAAATCGCCGAAGATGCGACTTTACCATTGTCGGAATCAAACTTGGTTTTCGGCGAAGGCGACCCCGATTGCCAAGTGATGTTTATCGGCGAAGCGCCGGGTTTTACCGAAAACGAATTGCGCCGACCATTCGTCGGTCGCGCCGGCAAACTTTTGGACAAGATGCTGGAAGAAATTGGCTGGCAAAGAAACTCGGTTTACATCACCAATATCGTCAAGCGCCGACCACCAGACAACCGCGATCCGTTACCGACAGAAATTGAAGCCTATAAACCCTACCTGGCGCGGCAAATTAAAATTATTAAGCCAAAAATTATCGCCACCCTCGGCCGATTTGCTATGAATTATTTTTTGCCGTTCGCCAAAATTTCCAGCGCTCACGGCCGACTGTTTGATTGGGAAGAACAAATTATTGTTCCGCTTTACCATCCAGCGGCGGCGCTCCGCGCCACCGCCATTTTAAACGACTTACGCGCTGATTTCAAAAAATTACCAGATATTGTTTCTGGTAAAATTACCACCGAAGCGCCGAAAATTGAAATGAAAAGAAAAAAAACTATTCCGCCCCAAACCAAACTGTTTTGAATTTGAATATGGATATCCCTAAAAATTACCTAGAGAAACTGAAAAGCAAGAGGCCGCTCAAAATCACCAGCGAGCGGCAGGAATGTATACAGCGTTTTGTGGACAAAATTAATCTGGAGCGGATTGGCACTAAATTTAAACCTGCTACCTGGAGACAAATAAACGGGCTGGTCGCTCATGTTAAAATCAGAGACCTCTATTGGCTCTTTAAGGAGTGTGAGCGAGGTGATTTTTTCAGCAAAAAATTCTTCGGTATACTTAAAAGTTTGCGAACACGAAAATAACATTTGAAATATCCGGCAAAACCCATATAATTGAAAGATGACAAAAATTAAGGGGATTTACCAAGCCAATGAGCCGATTCTGCGGCAAATCGCCAAACCGGTGCCATTGGTGGAAATCAAGTCGCCCAAAATCCGCCGGCTGATTAAAAAAATGAAAACCGCGCTGGCTGGCGAAAAAGATGGCGTCGCTATCGCCGCGCCGCAAATCGGCGCGGCGATAAGAATTTTCATCGTCACTGGCAAGTGGCTTGGCAAACGAAAGGGCGAAATCTCTAACAACGAAAAACCGCTCAAAGATTTGGTTTGCATTAATCCGGAATTGGTCAGTATTTCTAAAAAGAAAAAAGAATCGGAAGAAGGCTGTCTGTCAGTCCGTTGGCTCTACGGCAAAGTGCAACGCGCTCGCAATGTTACCATTCAGGCTTTTGACGAAGAAGGTAAAGAATTCGTTCGGGGCGCCGGTGGTATTCTAGCGCAAATTTTCCAGCACGAAATAGACCACTTGGAAGGTGTCTTATTCACCGACAAAGCCAAAGATGTGGTGGAAGTAACACCGGAAGAATTAGCTAAACAAAAAACATGAAAATAAATTTTGCTTTTTTCGGGACATCGGATTTTTCAGTAGTGGTTTTGAATGAATTAAAAAAAACCGGGTGGTTACCAACCTTGATTATTACCGCGCCAGATAAACCCAAAGGGCGAGGTTTAAAACTTACTCCCCTGCCAGTCAAACTTTGGGCGCTGGCAAACAAAATTGATTTTATTCAACCAGAAAAACTTGACTCTAATTTATGTTACAAGTTACAGGTTACAAGTTATAAAATTTTTGTCGTTGCTTCCTACGGTAAAATAATCCCCCGCGAAATTTTGGACATTCCTGAACACGGCGCTCTAAACGTTCATCCTTCTCTATTGCCGAAATACCGCGGCGCTTCGCCGATTCAAGCACAAATTTTAAATGACGAGAAAAATATCGGCGTCACGATCATGCTAATGGATGAAAAGATGGACCACGGACCGTTGCTTGCGCAACGGGAATTTCTAATTTCTAATTCCCAATTTCTAAATAAAACACCGACAGCAAAAGAACTATCGGAAAAACTGGCGGCAGAAGGCGGAAAACTTTTGGCGGAAACGCTCCCGAAATGGCTAGCGGGAAAAATTAAACCCATTCCTCAAGATGATGGCCGAGCGACTTTCTGTCAGAAAATTTCTAAGGAAGATGGTTTGATTGATTTGAATGCTAACTCGCGCCAAAATTTTCTAAAAATTCAAGCTTTCGCCGGCTGGCCCGGCACTTATTTTTTTGTTGAACGAAAAGGTAAAAAAACAAGAGTAAAAATAACAAAAGCCTCGTTTACGGATGGCAAATTAAAGATAGAGTCAGTGATACCGGAAGGTAAAAAAGAAATAAGCTGGAAAGAATTCTCTCGATTTTTATTCAACGACGATAAAACCGTCGCAGCCATTGCTTGACCAGGCGACCGCTTTTTTTGATAAAACGCAACCGCTTGCCCTTGACGCCGCGCAGTTCATCAAGTAACTGGTCTTTAACCAAATCAATCGCCGAAAAAATATCACCAGCTTCCGACACTGCCCGATTATCGCCGCCTTTGCGGCGAAGATTGATTTCTGCCCGAAAAATATTGCCGGTTTGATGATGGCGGGTGGTTCGGCCCAATTCAATATCAAACATCGCCGTCTCATCATTTTGGTCAATCAATTTAACAACACTTTTTAATTTCTCATTTAAATAAGCGCTAAGGTTCGGTGAAATTGAAAGATTGGTGCCTTTAATATTTATTTTCATATATATTGTCACAAACTTCAAGAACTAAAACTGATAACTATGTTAGGGATTACGGCCAGCGCGAATTTCTCGGATGTAATATTCGCCTTGCTCTTTGAAACTGGAGTCAAGTCCGATGGCTTTTTCAATCGCCTCAATCGCTTTCATCCGCTGGCCAACTGAAAGATAAGAAGCGCCGAGACCGATGTAATTTTTGACAAGGTTGGGATTTTTTTCCACTCGCAGCTGCCAAATCGCCAAGACCTTTTGATACTGATTGGTGTCGGCGTAAGCCTTGATAAAATTATCGCCATCCACCAAGGTTGTGCCGTAAACCGGTTCCAGCAACGATTTCACTAAATCATTTTTGCCGGCATAAATAGCGGCCATGGCGTAATAATCGCGAGCCTCAGGATAATTTTTTTCTAATTCGTAGGCTCGGCGAAAAATTTCAAGTGCTTTGTCATATTGATTGGTATTAATGTAAATCAAACCGATTTCAAACAGAATTATCTGTTTTTTTGGCGAAAATTCCAGTGCTTTATTTAGATGAGACAAGGCTTCATCATAGCGCTGGAAACGAGTCAGGTATGAGCCGAGAAAAAGTTCGTAGCGAGCGTCACTAATTCTCGGTACTTCAATTTGTTTCAAAAGTTCCGAACGCGCCAAATCAAAATATTTTTGTTTCCACTCCACCGGCGCTTGTGAGGCGCCCACCGCTAAGGCCGTTTGAGAAAGCTGTTCGCGAATTTCAGCGTTGCCCAAAGAATTATAAGCCAACGCTTTTTCAAACAAAGAAAATTTCTGTTCCACTGTTCTTTCCTGCAAAGCGCCAATTAGCGTCCGGCCAGTCAAATAGGGCTTAGTATTGAAAAAATAAAGAGCGAAAACGACAACAACGACAATCAGAGGTGAAATAATCCTATTCATTGTTGTTTCGTCAAAAACAATTTTTTTCTCCCATTTCTCGGGAAAAGAACTGCCGAAACTAAAATGGAAGAAAGCGAGGATGGAGAAAAACATAATATAACTGCCGATATTGTCAAAAACAAAAATGTTTTGGAAAAAATAAGCGGCCAGCAAGCCGGTGAAAACCGCTTTTTCGGAAAAAGATAATGGCCCATTTTTGCCGCGCCAAATATAAAACAACAGGGCGGCGAAAATTGAAAGATAACTCAAAAGCCCCAGCGCGCCGCCGGCAATCAGCCAATCAAAAATTATATTGTGGGAGCGATCAAACCACTGCTCCTGGGTAAACATTTTCGGGTTGTAATATTTGTTGAAAACAAAATTAAAACTTTCCTGGCCCCAGCCTAAAATCGGCCGCTCTTTAAAACCTTGCCAACCCATTTGCCAAATCATAAAACGCGGAGCAGCTTCGTTTAGGGAAATTGAAGCCAGCCGCGACAGCGAGTCGCTGCTCTGAATAAAATCGGCATTTCTAATCGCCACAAAACCACCAATTAAAACAAGGACGGAAATGAGAACAATTTTGGCGCTTTTTTTCAAAAATAATCGCTCTTTCTCAAACAAAGCGATTAAAACTGCCGCGACTAAAACCCCGCCAATCAAACCGAGTGTCACGCCGCGAGAGGCGGTGTGATAGAGAATAAAAAGCTGGAGAAAAATAATCGCGCCATAAGTCCATTGTCCGGTTTTGCTAAACCGTTCGCGCAGTAAAAGAAAAAAAGTCAGAAAAATATGGAAAAGCATATAGACTGCCAAATAAGTGGCATTGCCGAAAGTGCCATCCAATCGCGTGCCGCCCTGGTTAATCACCAAAACGCCGGCCAGTTGGAAAATGCCATAGCCAGCCATTATCACGCTGACCACGATTGAGGTTTGGAAAAACTTTTTCCAATATTTCCAATCGTTGAGCATTGTTCCCGCCACCACAAAATAGAGGAATAAGTGAAGTAATGTTACGAAACCCTCCATTCGTTCAAAATTACTCCAAAAACTTTTGAACGGATTGACACTGAAAATGTCCGCCAAACCAATGACCGCGACAAAAACAATTAACGCTTTCAAAATCCAAGAATTTTTTGGCCGATAGTCCTCATCGCGCAGAGCCAAAATCAACCAAGCGCCAGTCGCGAGCATTACCAAAATTCTGAAAACAAATGCTTTGCCGGTAATAAACGGAAAGAAAAGATTATGGGCCACTATCAATGGCACGAACGGCACTAAAAAAATTCCCCCTAGGGCTATCCACTTCAAAATTTTATTTAATTTCATTTTATCAATATACCACCGAAACAAAATTTTTACAAAGAAAAAGTCCCGCCACCAGCAAAGGCGACGGAACAAGATGAACTGGATACTGAATCAACCGAGCTTTTTGTTGGTCCATAAATGACGGATGTCTG
>JBBUFP010000014.1:31563-32728 GCA_038056445.1 Patescibacteria group bacterium | reverse complement strand
TAAATGACGGATGTCTGACATCTGTAAATTACAATTCCTTCGGTCGTTTCAAAAGAACATCTTTTCCGCCATATTTTTCCGCCACTGCCAAAATTTCTGTGTCTTCAGAAGAAACCACCAAATCAGTCAAAAAACGGCTTTTTTTAGCCGCCGTTAAAACATAGCTAAGCAACGGTTTGCCAGCCAGTTTCTTAATATTTTTGCGAGGCACGCTTTTTGAGCCGCCCCGAGCCGGTATAATGCCTAAAACCTTAAATTCCTTCATCCCAGCTTTTTACCATAAATCCATAAATAAAGCAAATTTTTTGAAAAATAAAAAAGACCCGATTTCGGTGAAGAAATCGGGCCCCTGAATCAATTGCGCTCGAGTTAGAACCCGAGCAGTTTGTCAGCGATAACTTGGGCAATACGCTCGGCGGCGCCGGACTGAATTAACGGCTGAAAAGCCAGAGCGCCGGTCCTCACAAACTCCTTGGCTGAAGCTGGGTCGGACAGAACTCTGTTCACTTGTTCCAGCAGTTGCTCCGGCGTTTCCGCTCCCCAACCGGCATTGGCGCGAATGAGAGGTGGCTGACCGTCAATGTAGCCAGTGGCTTTCCGTTTTGCCAAATCATCCGGGAACAGAAACAGAATTACCGGAATACCAGCCAAAGCGGCTGTGAATTGGTCGGTGGAACCCCAGGTGCAGAGCATCAAGTCCGATGCCAGCACCACTTGGGCCAAGTTCTTTTCCACTTGAACGCTGTCGGCAATTACTCTTACGCCTTGTGCCGCGTTTACCGACAATTCCGCAACTTCCTGCTCCACACACCGCTTGCCTTCTTCAAGCTTCAGTAGTTTGGGATGAGCTCGAGACACGAAAACTAGTTTCTTTCCCAACAACCTCGTCAGTTGCCTCACGGCTTCCAAATGAGCCGAGAAACTCTCCACTTCGGAGCCGGGCAAAACCAACACCATAATTTCGTCGTCCGCAATACCCAATCTGCCCCGAACTTCGGCGCGAATTTCATTCTTGCGAGTGAGAAGCGGCCCGATGTCTTGGACAAACGATGGCTTGCCACAAATGGCAACTTCCACTCCCGGCCTGGCTACCCGAGTAATGGCCGCGTCTTGCTCATCCAGCACGCACATAATGTCCGGAGAACCGACCTGAACCTGCGGCAGA
>JBBUFP010000014.1:0-31463 GCA_038056445.1 Patescibacteria group bacterium | reverse complement strand
AGTTGACAATATTTTGGTTTCGTGTATTATACTCCCAGACAAGTCCTCTCCTAATGCCTCACAAAACGTGAGTCGGGAGGAGAACCAGGAGAAAATACCAAATGTTAATGACGGATGTCTGACATCTGTAAATTTTAAGAAGAACCATATGACTAATATTTACATTCTCAAAGCAGCAAAAAACTAAATAAAATTATTTCACTAAAACCGAGAGCAGAATACCGGCGAACATTACCGCCGCCGCGAAAACGCGGCGGCGGATTTCTTTTTCCTTGAGAAGCGAACCCGCCAAAAGAATTGTCCACAAAGCCTGCAAGCGTTTCAAACTGGAAGCATAAGCGGCCAAAGAATAATTAAGCGCCTGATTGGTAAGAAAAACACCGGCGCTAAAAGCGATGGAAATAAGAAAGAGCGCGCCGGAATTTTCCTTCAAGACCTTGCCGAGAGAACTATTAAATTCCTTTTTCATTATGACATTGACCAAGTAAGTCAAAACTCCAAGCGCGCTAAAAATCACAAATGTCCCGAATAAAGCTGATGATTTCACCACCACCATTTTGTCTAGCGGAAAAGAAACGGCAAACAAAACCGAGGCAATCAGTCCATATAAAACTCCCCTATCTTTCAATTTTGCCGTCAAGCGCAACCAAGTCATATCTTCTTTTTTGAACAAAAGAAACCACAAGCCGAGCATCGTGATAAAAATACCCAACGCGCCGAGCAACGACGGTTTTTCTCCTAGAAAAATAAAGCCAGTAACGATGACAATCGGCGGAATAATCAGCCGCAGAGGCGCGATGAGCGAGGCGTCGCTTAATTTAAAAGCGCGAATAAAAAGGTTTTGGGAAATCAAATTGAGAGCGACAGTGCCGCCAGCCGCCAACCAAAAGCCGCTTTTTATTTCCGGAAAACCGACAATGGCGACAATGGGCAAAAGCAAAACGCCGGTTAAAAATAAAGTGACGGTCAGCAAGGATTGCTCGTCCACACCGGCGTTCAGATATTTCTTGCGCCAAACATCGCCCAAACCAAGCGCGAAAGTACCGCTAAGCATCAGAACGATAAAAATCAGTGTTGCCATAATTATTTTTTAGCTATTTTTAGCCAGCTGTTTTCTTAATTTCTCCGCCATAAAGAGGTCGGTGGCAATTCGTGAGTCAGTGGTCATACCACCAATGTGTGGCACGATGATGACATTACGGTGAGTTTTGGCATATTCAACTAGCCGATGATTTTTGAAACCAGTTTTTTCAAAAGAAAGTTCGTCGGTCAAAACATCAGCAGCGTAGCCACCCAATTGACCGTTTTCAAGAGCCGCCAGCAAATCTTTTTCATTGACGATTTTGCCCCGGGCGGTGTTAATCAAAACCACGCCCTTTTTCATTAGGGCGAATTCCTTTTTCGCCAAAAGATTTTCTGTTTCTTTGGTCAAATGAATGTGCAATGAAACCGCATCGCTTCGCCGGAGCAGGTTTTCCAAATCGGTTTTTTCATAATCAGGAAAATCTTTTGGCGAAACATTTGGGTCGGTAAATAAAACTTTCATGTCAAACGCTTTACCAAATCGTGCCATCATTTTTCCCAATCGCCCCAAACCGACAACACCCAAAGTTTTGCCATACAAACTCGCGCCTTTCCAGTCCTCGCGTCGCCAGCGATAATTTTTAACATCTTCAAAAGCCCAAGGCGTGAAGCGAACTAAATCAATGAGCAGACCGAAAGCCAATTCGGCTGTGCCGATAATGGTGTCCAAAAATTCATTTTCACCGCGCAAACTCAAAACCTTAATCCCCTTCTCTTTGGCGGCGATAAGATCAATATGATCAAGTCCAGTTGTTACTGTGGCAATCACTTTAAGTTTTTTCGACCTGCCTGCCGGCAGGCAGGCCGCATCCAAAATATCTTTGTGAAAATTCAAACCCAGACCAATGACTGCCACGTCATAGTCGCCGATGATTTCTGCCAGTTTTTCCTGCGTCGGAATTTTATAATCAATCGCGCCTAAAGTTGCCAAAATCTTTTTGGCTTCGGGGGCGAAATTTTCGCCAATAGTGTTTAGAATTTTAAAACTCATAATTTTTTTTCTTCAAGTCCTCCAACATCCACTCGGCCCGGAACCATTCAAACGGCGAATCAATGTCCACCGAGCGTTCGGTTGGAACAATATGGCCGACAATATGAGCGCCGTATAATCTGCCGTCTTTGATAATCAAGTCGCGGCGCATAGCGTAAATCGCGCCGCTGCGGCGGTAAGCTGGCGGGAAATCTTGCCGGCGAGTGCCTTCCGGTTCCGGTAAGCAATAAGGCAAAACCCGAGCGCCCACTAGTTTTTTCGCTTTGACCGGATGTTCGTTACCGACATCCACCAAAGTCACCGCGCTATCGGCTTTGTTTTCTATTAACTTCCGCAAGGTTTCGTCTATGTCATCGGTAGTCCGAAACGGCGAAGTTGGTTGTAAAATTACGGCATAATCAAAAACAATGCCCAACTTTTTTTCCATAAATTCAATGGCGTGCTTCATCACCGGCACATGGGGCGTTGTGTCTTCAGCTAATTCTTTGGGACGCAAAAATGGCACTTCACCGCCAAATTTTTTCGCCACTTTGGCAATTTCTTTATCATCAGTGGAAACAATAGTGTGAGTAATTAATTTGCTTTTCTTTGCCGCGTCTATGGAATAAACTATCAAAGGTTTTCCGCCCAAGGGTTTGATATTTTTCCCAGGAATCCCCTTTGACCCGCCCCGGGCGGTAATCACCGCGAGAATCTTCGGTTTAGTTGTGGAATTTTTTTTGGACATAAAGATTGGCTTCAGCTAAAGTTTTGGCGATTTTGCGGGCGGTGCCGTTGGCGAAATAAAGTTTGGACGGTTGATAGCGGCCTTTTTTCATTTGTTTTTCAATGGCTTTTTTGATGGGCTCTTTTTTGTGCGGCACATCCAAAACATTTTTAGTGCGCAAACGCGAACCCTGACGATTGCCGATATTTACCACCGGCACGCCAAGATAAGAGGATTCTTTAATACCAGCCGAAGAATTGCCGACCAGCGCCCGAGTGTGCTTCAAAAGCCAGATAAAATCGCGTGGCGGCAAATAACGCATAAAACGAATTTTGTGTTCCTTCACCTGGTCGCGAAAAACCCGCAAGGTATGGGAAATTTCTTCAGCACCGGTGTCAAAGTTGGGCCAGAACCAAAGCGTCGGAATCGTGAGCTCGTGGACAGCTTCCAGAATCGTTTTGGTGTATTCAGCCAATCGTTCGGTTTCGGTCGTGACCGGCTGATACATCACCATCAAAAAATCCAATTTGATATCAAACGGCGCGCCGGAACCGGTCTGGCTAAAATCAACATGGTGTTTGCCATTGATTATCCGATAAACCACTTCAATTTCCGGACTGCCAAAATTGAAAACATATTTGGGATTTTCCCCCATCCGCAAAATTCTTTTCTTGGCGTCTTCATTGGTGGCAAAATGTAAATGCGATAATTTGGTAATGGCATGGCGGACGCTCTCGTCTATGGAACCGGTAATGTCGCCACCCTCAAGATGGGCAATGGGAATTTGCAAGTAAGCGGCGGCCACGGCGGCCGACAGCACTTCAAACCGGTCGCCGCGCAATACTACCACATCCGGTCTAAGCTGATTGAAAAAAGTGGAAAATTCCACAATACCAATGCCGGCGGTTTTGGCTTTGGTAAGATGACTATCGCCTTCCAAATTAAAATAAAGTTCGTGAAGATTGTTATAACCCTCGCGCTCCAGAATATTTTTCACATAGGAAAATTTTGAAGAATATTTGGCGAGCAAAGCGGTGCCGCTAATGACAATGTGTAGTTCCACATCCGGCCGATTCTTCAATTCTTCCAAAATAAAAAGACCGCGCGAGTAATGGATAAAACTCGTGATGACGAAACAAACTTTTCTTTTTTGTTTGGGTTTAACGAACATTTTGCTTGGTTAACAGCTCACCTTTTTTAATTTGGCGAATTACTTCGCGGCCAACTACTTTATGAAAATCGCGCGATGGCAAACCTTTAAGATGAAGCGCAGGGCGCAAGGCGTGAATCATATCCTTAGCAATCTTTTCACCATTCTTGATAACTCGCGCCGCCACCAATAATTTCTTGAAGTAAGGACGGAATTGGTTGGTGGCACCATCAAGCTCGCGATTTTTATTGCCGTAAAATTTCTGCTGGGCGACTTTTTTGTGTTCGCCGGCGCGCACAGCGCGCACCATTTCAGCAAACTCGACCGGTATCATGGAAACCTTATGGTCGGAACCCCACAAATCGCGCGCCAATGAAAAATGTTTTTCCACAATCCGCGCGCCGACTTTAACGGCGGCTAATACCGGATTGATATCGCCCACCGAATGGTCAGAAAAGCCTACAATGACTTCCGGATATTTTTCTTTTATTTTTTCAATACTGGCTAAATTAAATTTTTCCGGCGGGCAGGGATATTCGCTGACGCAATACAAAATAGCCAACGGGGTTAAGTGCTTTCTAAAATAAGCGACGATTTCATCCAGCTCGGCAAAACTAACCATACCGGTGGAAATGATGACCGGTTTGCCAGTGCCGGTGAGATAATCCAGTAAAACATAATCTTCCACATCGCCAGAACCAACTTTCCAAAGCGGCACATCAACTTTGGTAAGTTTTTCCGCCGCCCCCCGACTCATGGCGGTGGAGAAAAAAATAATGCCTTTGCGAGCGGCGTAATTTTTCAACTCTCGCCAGAAAAAAAGCGGTGTTGCTTCGGTGTTCCTTTTTACCCAAGCATAACGCTCGGCACCCTTAAAATGAAGCGAGACAATCGGTATGTCAGCTTGCTCATCACTAACCTCGTGAGTTTGGAATTTAACCGCGTCGGCACCGGCAGCCACCGCTGCATCAATCAATCGTTTGGCATTGGCCAGATATTCTCTCATCGGCTGGTCTTCTTTGGTCTGAATGAAGCCCTTGCCAATTTCCGCCACGAAAAAAACTTCCTCGCCACCAAGGATTCTGTCAGTACCCGGAATCGCTATTGTTTTGAGCCGTCTTTTTGTCATTACCAACACTATACTACACTCTTTGATTTTTGCCAAGTCAACCAATGGGAATACTTGGCGAGGTAAAACAGCTTCAAAATCGGCCAGCTAAGCGCTAAACGAAGCTTAAGCTGTGCCCAAAAACTTGGCAAAACTACTTGAACTTTATTTAAATTATCCTTCACCGCCACCACTCGAATGTGATGCCTGGGCAGACCCTCGGCTCGTTGAATTAATAATTCATCTTGGCTTTTACCCTCGTCAATTTCAAAAACCACTATTCTAAAACTAACGGATTCAATCATGGCCCGCAAGGTCTCGGGCGTGAACATATAAGGGTGGTCAATTTGAACGCCGGCTTCTATTGAGCCGGCGCGGCGCGCCTGATGTCGGAAATTTTTCACCGCCAAAAACAGCGAACCACCAGCAGTCAACGCCTCATAAGCCCAAGCCATAAAGCCCTTGGGGTCCAAAAGATGGTTCAAACTCTGAACACAAAAAATGTTAGCTGGCACTTCGGGCAAAACATCGCGGAAATTTTCAAACAAAACGGTTTTGGTCGGCACCCCGCGACTTCTTGCCAATTCCGATTCCGCCACCGACGGTTCAATGCCAAGAATTTTTAAAGCTGGCAGCGCTTCTCGCAAGCCGTAGAGCACGCCGCCGGTGGAAGAACCGACATCAACCGCCAGCCCCGGCTTAAAAAATTTTTGGTAGCGCCGACCAAGCGCTCGGCCGAATTTTCTGGCGTTTTCAAAATTCCGTTCCAATCTGGTGTCAGTGGTTGTGCCTTTAATCGTATTTCTGTCCACTCGATAAAAATATTTATAATAATTGTCGTAGTCCTCGCTTGTCATTCGCGGATTGATATAGATTAGAGAACAATTTCGGCACATTACCGTTGCCACCGGCAAATTATTTTTTGATTTTTTAGCTAGCAGAGAAAAATCATCGCTACCGCAAAGGTTACAGGTAATATTTTCTTTTTTTGTTTTTGAATAATCAAACATAATGCTCCATGGCGGCTTTCACCATCATTTTTACCAACCCTTCAAAATTTACTACCGGATTCCAACCAAGAATTTTTCTCGCCTTAGCGCTATCACCAATAGTCACGCTAAGTTCTTTAGGGCGGTAAAAAATCGGATTAACTTTCACTAAAATTTTTCCATTGTCGTCAACGGCTTCTTCTTTTTCGCCCCGTCCCCGCCATTTTATTTTCAAACCGAGATTTTTCGCCGTCTCATTCACAAAATCCCGCACAGTGTGACTTTTGCCGGTGGCAATCACATAATCATCGGCTTTATCATAATTCAGAATCAAATACATAGCTTTCACATAATCTCCGGCAAAACCCCAATCCCTCTCCACATCCAAATTCCCTAATTCAAGGTGAGCAAGCAGGCCTAATTTTACTTTAGATAAATCGGTAATAATTTTTGAAGTCACGAAACCTTCGCCCCGCCTCGGCGATTCGTGATTAAACATAATTCCGGAACAAATATGAACGCCTTTTTTCCTACGATACTCCAAGACGACTTCCTGATAAGCGCGAAGTTTTGATTTGCCGTAAGGACTAACCGGCATAAAATCGGTTTTTTCATTCTGTGGCGCAGACGCTTGGCCGAACATTTCACTGGACGAGGCCTGATAAATTCTAACTTTCGGCACAACAGTTATTGCCTCATCAACTAACCTTTTAAAAGCGTGAAAATTAACCTCCATTACTTTTTCGGGAACCTTGAAAGATTCGCTGACGCTTGAGATTGCAGCCAAATTATAAATTTCGTGCGGTTTTATATCCTTAAAAATTTTCGCCAGCAAACCAGTGTCAGTGATATCGCCGTCAATTAAAATGACTTGAGCACCAAGCTTTTTTAACGCTGCCATTGAAACCGCATTATCGGAATATTTTTTGCTAGTCAAACCAAAAATTTCACAATTCTTTTTTGCCAAAAATTCCGATAGATAAGAGCCATCCTGACCGGTAATGCCGGTGATAAAAACCCGCTTTTTTTCTTCATTTAATTTATCTTTCATTCCTGTTTCTTTAGAACGGCAACAAAAGACGAGCACATCCAAGCGCCAAGTGAAGTATACCCAAGCGGGGCTTCGAGGAATGATATTTTATTATAGATTCTGGGAAATTCTTTCTTAAAAGACGGCGGGTAAAGGTGGGCGTGCCAATAGACAACATATTTTAAAGTAAAACCAAAACGATGAGCCGACGCTTCAAGTTCTTTTGGCGTGTGTTGACGGCGTATCATTTCTTGGGGATAGTCGAGGTGCTTCGGAATAGATGTTTCGAGCCATTCGCTTTTACCGGCACTCTCTTTCAAAAAGTCAGCAATCTTTTGAGAGACCTCCGCCTGAATCGCGGGAATATTCCTTGAAGAAATCGGGCTGTATTTATCAACTTCGGCCATTTCTCTGATAAGCGGGGCGAGCATCTTGGTCTTCGCCGTTGACTCGGTATAATTATTGACCGAGAAAAGATTAAAAAATTTATTCCGGCATTCCACGAACGCATAACCGTCCTTTTTCACATTTTTTTTAAGAACAGAAAAGAGCTCATCATCTTTTGATAAATACTCAAGAAGCCCCAAGGCGGTCACCGCGTCATAATGAGCCGTGGTTTTACCAAGTTCAGCTAAATTCATCACCGCAAAGATTTCGTTTGGATTGGGATTAAATGAAAGTTTTTCTTTAGCAAGATTATTTTTCGCAATCTCAATCATTTTCTCGGCAACATCAATCCCGGTAGCCCGAACCCCTTTTTTCAAAAGTTCAATCACCAGTTGCCCCGTACCGCAACCAATGTCAAGAAACGCGCCCTTAACCGATAAATTTTTAATCTCGCTTAAAGCTATTTCCATTCTCGCCCTGTTGCCCGGAAACTTCAAAAATTGTTCCGCCGGGTCATAGGTTCGTTCAAACCACTCTCTTGACGCATCATTGAAAAAATCTTTGGTTAGTTGTTTTTGTTTGTTCATAAGATTTCAAATTATTTTAATGTCGTTTGTGTCATAACGAGGAATCGAAAATCTCTCATCGAGGTTCGTTATTGCTCGCCCGCCCAAGATCACCGCCATAGAAAAACCCAGGTCATTAAGAATTCTTATTGTATCATCATTGTAACGGCCGTGAGGATAAGAAAATATCATCGGATTCTTCCCGGTAATATCACCGATGGCACGGCGACTCGCTTCAATATCCGCCTTTTGTTCTTCAAAAGACAAGGTTTCCAGGGACCGGTGACTGTAGCCATGAGAACCGATTTCCATACTGTGCTCACCCATTTCCTTCAGAGACGAAGGAGACATAAACAGGTCAGCGCATAACTTCGCTTCAGATTTATGGAAATCCTTAAAAACGTTCTCAATAAAATCCTGGCGTTCTGTAATCGGCAGACCAATGAGTGTTTCTTTGAGATTGGAGGTAAGAACATCATCAAATCTCCGGCGGGGATTAATGCGAATTGAATCGTCTATTAAGTAACGCCCGTGAAAATAGGAATGAAACATGGAGACAAGTTCTTTCGCCGTTTTATGGGAGAGCAATAAATGCAATTTGTGCGTCAAGGGTATTTTTTGTTCTTGGAGCGGCATACCAATGATGAAGAAAGCCCCGGGCAGACCTTTTTCGCGCAAAAACTTATAAGCAACTGCGTAGTGTTCAACAAGACCATCATCAAAGGTGAGGGAACAGAAATTGCCCGGCGCGCTCTTTCGCGCGTTGTCATAAAGCTCTTGAAGCGTCACAATGGAATATTGGCTACTTAAAAAATTTATCTGTTCGGCAAAATGGTCAACCCGACAGGCATTAATGCCGCTCGATTGCTCATCGCGAATATAATGATAATTGACGATTAGATAACGATTCATAAAAGATTTTTTAAAGTAAACTGTCCAATTCTCTCCCCCGCCCTGCCATCAACTGTGCCGCATTGTTCCAAAACCAAACGCCGCCGACCAACTGCGTCCAAAGCTGGATTAGCTAAATACAAGGAAATCCATTTAAAAAGTTCTTCTCTGCTTTTAACCACTCGAATTCCTCCAGTTTTCGTGGCATTTATATAATGGTCCATGTTATAGTACATCGTTGGCGAGTTCAGTGGATTATCTGATTTTTCCAATTCAAAATCAATGTTGATAATCGGCTTGTCAAAAACAGCAGCGTCAATACTCAAACTAGACGTATAGCAGATAAACAAAGATGAATGAAAAAGAGTGTTTGTCAATAATTTTATATCATCGGCATCCATATCCCAATCAACGCCGCGCTTGCTTGAAAAACGGAGACCTGGAATCTCATAAACAAGCCAAGGCCGTTTCTGGATTTCGGCCAGGTCAACAAAATCATTAGGCTGAAAGCGAACCAGTAAGCCAACATCTTTCCTAGGAAAAGCATTTTCAACGAATGTGTGCAGCGTGTCTATCATCAGACCGTCCGCCGACTTTGAGTAGCGCCCGTTCGGCGCGTAGATAATCAGTTTTTTCTCGGAGCCGATACCGATGGCGTTAAAAAATTCTTCGCGAGAATGGGGTTGGGCTTGCCAATAGATATCATACTGGGGCAAGCCGGAAATAAAAATGTTTTCCGCTTTCATTTCATCGTGCGCCATAAGTTCCCGCTTCACAATTTCATTAAAAACAATCGCCTTATCCGGCAATAATCGCAAAATACAACGGGCGGTTGTCTTGTCCCAAGAATTTATCAAGCCGACAGTTTTCACTCCCCGTTTTTTCGCTTCCCGCAACAGAGCAATTTCCGGCTCGTCAAAAAGATGGGCAAGAAAAACCAAATCGGGCTGATACTTTTCAAAAACCGGCGCGTAACAATCTTGGTGAATCAAAATAAAATCCAGCCAACGAACAATTTTCCTAACCACTGGCCAAGCCAAAAGCCGATTGGCGAACAAACCGCCGAAATAGCGGAAAAAGTTTTTCTCTCGTTCGTAATGCAACCGGCGTTTTAAATCAGTGGTCACCGTCCGAAGCAAAGTAAATTTTAACTTGGCGAAAATCGCGTCCCAGCCGCTAATCGGCTGACGCGATGCTACTTCATAAATCAATCTCGAGTCGGAAAATTCTTTTTTGTAATATTCAACTTTTTCCGCGCTCTTGGTAAACAAAATAATCCGAACCGCCGGGTCGGCCAGCAAAGTCGGCAAAACCGAGGTGCGCAAAAGATTCTTGGCTTCCACCCCTTCAAAAATCGTCAGAAAAATTGTTTTGACTTTTTGGCTCATAGAAATTTTTCTAATTCCTCAACTACCCTTTGGCTTGATTGGCCGTCGGTAAATTGGCATTCCAATTCAACAATCCGGCGGCGCCCCGCCCAATCCAAAGTTTGGTCGGCAAGATACGCTCTGACAAGTTTTTCAAACTCTTCTTCGCTTCGCGCCAACGGGACGCCGCCGCTTTCCAGAATCGGTTGAAAATGATTGTAATCGTAATAACGGCGCACGCTTTGAAAATAAGACGCGTTTTCTTTGCCGTCAAAGCCTACCAAAATTATCGGCTTATCGGCAATCGCCGCGTCAATCACCATCGTGGACGGTCCGGCAACAATTAAATCGGAGTATTTAATGCTGGCGATTAAAATTTCGTCATCAATGCGGGAAAGTTCGGTGTTTTTAACATTGCCAAAGTAGCCACCCGGCCGATAAATTTTTACCCGTTCCGAAAAATTACCCCCCTCGATTTCTTTCACCGAATCAGCCGGCGGCAAACGGACCGAAATTTCCCAATCGCCCGGCAAAATTTTATCAAGCAAAGTTAAGGCATTTTTATCAACAAAATTATCGGTGAGATAGCGGTCGCCAACCGGGACGAATAAAACAAATTTTTTGGCGGCATTCAAACCGAGTTTTTCAGCCAATTCCAAACGAGAAAGTTTTGGCGCTTGGAAATAATTATCGTAATGAGGCAAACCAACCACCTGAATTTTTTCGGCCGGCACACCGTGCAGAGCCATCGCTTCCCGCTTCACCAGCTCGTTGTTGGCCAGCAAAAGAGCGGGAATAATTCGCAATAAACCTTTAGCCGCCAGATTATCCCAAGACCGCACCATACCGACAATTTTTACCCCCCGCTTTCTGGCCTCATGCATCAAAGACACATCATATTCATTTTGGACATCAGTGGCAAAAATCAACTCCGGCTGATATTTTTCCAAAAGTGGCTGGAAGCGATTTTGTGGTGTCAGAAACGGACTCAACCGGCGTGTCAGCCAACTTGCTAAAAAAGCGGGTATGAGTTCTGAAAAAACCGCGCCGACACCTTTCATTTCTGTTCGCCGTTTAAGCCAAAGGGTTTTCGTCCGCAAAGACGCCAGCGATAAAAAACGGAGGCAAAAATCCCGCCAGTTTAATCGGACTGACACTGGCTCAACGAGCACTCCGGCTTTTTCAAATTCTTTCCGGAAAAACCCCTCCTTCTTCTTTGGGCAAAGAATCACCACCTGAACCCCGTTTCGTTTGGCAAGCAACGGCAAAATACCGGTCGCCAAAATATTTCGCGAGATAAGAATATGAAAGCTGGTTATAAAAATGGTTTTTTTCATTTGATATTTTCAAGAATGGCCGCCGTCACTCGCTCGCTGGCCTTTCCGTCGGTTAAAAAGCACTGCTCTTTCACAATTCTCGTCCGACCAATACTATCCCGCTTCGGATTCTCTAAGTAAAGACCGATTTCTTTTTTGAGAGAATTTTCGGCAGTAGCCACCCTTGCCCCACCGGTTTTCAAAATATTGACGATGTGTTCTGATTCATATTCAAAAATCCTGCCGACCAAAGAATCGGCGCCGTCGCGGCCAAAATCTAGAAATATTATCGGCTTATCAAAGACAGCCGCATCAATCACCGCGGTTGACGGACCGGAAACGACGACGTCGGAATAATATAATTCATTCGCTAAGCGGATATCATCGTCAGTGTTAAGTTCTCTGGTAGTAATAGACGCGCCCTGGCCGAAAGAAACGCCGGGCTGGTCATAGAAAAAATTGACGGGCTTAACAAAGTCCGGAATGGTCACCGTTTCATTCGGTGGGAAACGGACAATAACATTGGCCGATATTTTAGAAAGCGCCTCTAAAGCGTCCTTGTCCGTATAAGTGGGCGTTTCTCCTCCCTTTCTCACTATCCTGTAATCGCAAAGCGGAAAAAATAAAACCGTCTTTTTGGTCTGGTCGAGACCAACGCGCCGGAAAAATTCCTCCCTGGAAACAAAAGGCGCTTTGACATATTTATCGTAATGTGGCACACCGGTCACAATTATTTTATCGGGCTTGAGACCGTAAATTGATACGGCTTGTTCTTTGATTATGTTGTTGTGAACCATAAGTTTGTCCGGCACAAAGCGAAAAGCTCGAGTCACCAAGTTATCCCAAGACCGTACCATGCCAATTACGACAATCCCCTTCTTATGGGCATCTTGCACAAGACAGACATCATGCTCATTTTGAACATCCGTCGAGAAAATCAAGTCGGGTTTATATTTCTCAAAAAGCGGATAAAAACGACCGCGTGGGGAAATAAAGTAGTCAAAGAAACGAGCGAGCTTCATAAACAACTTGCTCTTACCCAAAAAGCCCGCCGGTAAATAGAAAAAAAAATAATACAGAGCGTTCTTTTTGTTTCCCGATAATGTAAGCCGCCGGCCAAGCGCCGCGCGCTTAGTGTTAGGGAGCGCTTCAGCTAGGCGCTTCATTATGCCAACACGCAAGGTTCGAATGGCGGCGCCGGTTTCCACACCTTCAACCAAAACTTCTCCCCGCTCGAATTCCTTTTTAAAATAATCGAGTTTTGACTTCGGTACGAGAACAACAACTCGACAGGCATTAGAAATCAACTTCGAAATCACCTCGGTGCGAATGATGTTTCTGGAGATTAGGGGGTGAAAACTGGTGATAAAGATGGTTCTTCTCATAACATTACTTTAACAATAAGTTGACATTTAATCAAAAAAAACTACACTTATAAATTGTCAATGCTAAATAAGATTCTAAAAATTCTCGGGGATGGGGATACGCGCAAACTATGGAGCCGTCGTCTGTGGACCAGATTCATAATCAAAGCTAGAAAGATTCTGGCCCCATCGCCACAGACAATAAAAATTGGCAATAAAGCCATCGGCGAAAAGGTGCCCGTCTTTATCATTGCCGAAATCGGAATCAACCACAATGGCAAACTTACCGAGGCTTTAAAACTTATTGACGCCGCTGCCGAAGCCGGAGCTGACGCTGTCAAATTTCAGAAAAGACAACTGCTGGCGGTCTATCAAAAAGAAGTGGTGGAAAATCCTAATCTGACCGACCAAGCGCTTCGTTATGTTATACCGATTCTCAAAGAAAGCGAGTTTGGGGAAAAAGAATATCGCGCCTTAAAAGCTCAGGCCGATAAACACGGACTGGTTTTTTTTGCGACTCCTTTTGACGAACAAAGCGTGGACTTCCTAAAGGAGGTGATTACTCCCCCGCTCTACAAGGTGTCTTCAGCTGATTTAGTGAACATTCCCTTATTGGAACGGCTACTTAAAGAAAACAAACCGCTGATTGTTTCAACCGGTATGTCCACTATTGACGAAATTGAAAGGACCGTCGCTTTTTTGCATCGCGCCCGGGCTGTTTTTGTGTTGCTTCATTGCCAAAGCTCTTATCCGGCCGGTTTGGACACCTTAAACTTATCTTTCATTAAAATCCTCAAACATCGTTATGGCGTTCCCGTCGGTTATTCCGGCCACGAAACAGGCCTTGAACCGACTCTGGCCGCCATCGCTCTGGGAGCCAGAGTTATCGAGAGGCATATCACTCTTGATCGAGAGGCCGAAGGGCCGGACCACGCGGCCTCGCTTTTACCCAGCCAATTTAAAGAATTAGTTAAAAAGATTCGCGAATGTGAAATCGCTCTCGGCCTGCCGGTAAAACAGGTTAGTCGCGGCGAAGTCATGAACAAACTAATTTTACGTAAGAGCTTGACAGCCGGGACTGATATCGCTCCCGGCACTAAGATTACTCGAGACATGATAACTGTGAAAGGCCCTGGGTTCGGAATTTCTCCCCAGAGAATTTTTGACCTCGTAGGAAAAACCGCCAAAAGATTGATTGCTGAAGATGAATTTTTCACCAATGACGACCTTGACGCTCGGCAAATTGAAAACCACATTGGCAAGATTGAAACGAGGTGGGGATTAAAGGCGCGCTTTTTCGAATTAAATCAACTGATGAAATTCGAACCGAAACCGACTCTTTTGGAATTTCATGTAAATGACAAAGACCTCGACTTCAAATTTGAGAAGAACTCCAAATACCCTTTTCAGCTGTTCGTTCATGCGCCTGAATACAACGAAAGAACGGAAGTAGATCTAGCTTCCGAAAACGAACGGATCTGGAAAAGTTCAATCGAAATTATTCAAAAGACCATTGACAAAACCCGAGAAATCGCCGAGCACTTCGAGGGAATCCCCGGTATTGTAATCCATGTCGGGGGCATAACCATCACGCCCCACCCGCAACCAAAAAAACTCCTTAACCGCGCGATAGAAGCATTCAAATGTTTAGACTACAAAGGCGTAACTCTTCTGCCGGAAAATCTGCCTGCTTTTAGCTGGCACTTCGGCGGATTATGGAAACACAATGTCTTCGGGGCCGCTGACGAAATGATTGAGTTTTGCAACAAACTGAATTTAAATATGTGCCTAGACCTCTCCCACGCCTGGCTCTTCTGTGTCGCCGAAAATCAAGATTACCTGGAATATATCAAAAAAGTGGCGCCCTTGGTCCGTCACCTGCACATCGCTGACGGCCGCGGTTGCTATAAAGAAGGATTGCAAATAGGCGAAGGTGATGTGCCTTTTGAAAAGGTGTTCGAAATTCTCGAGCAACATCTTCCTAAAGAAAGCGGGGGCATAAGTTGGATACCGGAAATCTGGCAAGGCCACATCAATGATTACCGGGAATTTCGAATAGCTCTAGCTAAACTTTCAAAATATAAATTCTTGAAAGGCGATAAGTAACAAAATCTCCATGCGTCTACCATACAAAACAACAGACGAGCTGAGGGCGAAGATTGATACTTCGCCTTATGTAGAATTGTGTTACGGCTTACCGTTCGGAATAGAAACTTTTGAAAAATATGAGTCAATTCTTACAGGTAAAAAAGTGTTAGATTGCGGTATTGGCGGAGGCCATTTCATCCGTCATCTTTTAGAAAAAGGTTACAACGCCTACGGCCTAGACATTACTGATATGAGAGTGAAAAAAATCGGAAATTTTGCCGAAGTAGACGCCAATGTAGATAAGTTGCCTTACCCTAACGATTTTTTTGACGCTGTTACGGCTTGGTGTTTATTGGCGCACCTTGAAAATCCTCACCATTTCATCAGAGAAATTTATCGGGTTTTAAAACCAGGCGGCATATTTTTTAACGAAATGCCCAATACTTCACTTCACGCTAGAAAACTTTTCTTTTTGACTGGTGAACTGGAAAGATTCACCGAAGATAACGACCATATTTCTGTATTTACCCCGGCGATTTACAAAAAGACGATTCTAAAATACTTTAATGAGTTAGCGGTGGAATACTGGGTTGACCCAAAGATTTACAAAAATAGGTTAGGTTGGTTAAAAAGAATCGCTGTGAAAAAAAATTGGCTGAAATTCAAAAAATTTTTCGGCGCGGAAGTCATACAAATACTTAGAAAAAAATAAAGTCTGTGGGAGTGCGCCCCACCTTGGCTGGGGCGCAAAGAAGCAAACCCACCGACTGCGGAATCTTGTTAAGCGGCAGGCGCTCAAATTTTAGAATCTTGAGGCCGGCTCGTTCCACAACATTAACACTGGAGCGGAAGTAATCGTAACTTTTGCAGTGACTGCACATCACCTTAACGATATTCAATCCGCGCCCCGTTTAATCTTCTGGTAATCTCCTCTCGCGGCAACTCGGTCATGTAAATCAGAGCGTCAAACGGCGGTTCCCGCTTTAATTTCTCGGACGCGGCGATACCGCTTTTTGTAAATTCTACGCCCTGCCACTCCTTGATTTCCGGGTGCATGGCGGAAAGCGCCAACAGGTTAAAACCGTTACCGCTACCGAGTTCCAAGACATTTCCGGGCGCCGTCGCCCCAATGGCGCGGCTTATGGCCTGGATGCCAGCTTTCTGAAAATCAAGTCCTCGACACAGTTGAGAACGCCGGTCCCTTAACATGGCAAAGCAATAAATAATAATTGGACTGATTTTTTCACCAGTCTAGATTAGCACATATTGTAGTTTCTTGACAAGAAAATAATAATGCGGTAACTTATGGGCTGAACAGAACCTCAACAAAGGCGAAGATTGTGATAAAAAAAACAAGTGTGCAAGTGGTAAGAAAGATTCCGGTTCCAACTGACGGAGAGGGGATAATCGAAATATCACTGGTTAAAGCGGTTGATTCAGAACTCAACGAGGAGGCCATGGACAAAGCAATCCGCAAACTTGGGCTGATACCTCTTGGTTTCCAAGGTATGAAAACACTGGCAAAAATTAAGCCCAGTGAATCCAGTTCGCTGATTATTTCCACCGCGGTCGCAGACACATCGGGTAAAAGAAAACTCCTCTGCCTTGAGGAAGGAATCCTAACCTTCATCTTTTTCGAAAGTTTTCCGGTCAATGCCCTGTTCGCGGCAAAATAGTCCGGACAACAACCAACCCGTTCCGACACCTATTCGGAACGGGATTTTTTATCCAACCTCGGCAGCCTGACAGCAAAAAGATAATAAAGATAAATTTTCAATTTATTCAGCGTTCGCCTGACTCGCTGATAATTTGGCACAACGGCAAAATTTTCAAACGGCGGACGCGAAGTTTTGCGGGCAACGCAAGTAATATGGACTTTGGGTAAAACGCGATTGATTGCGTTCAACTGCTGCTGGCTTTTAGTTTCATCAACATCAAAATACAAAATATCAAAGCCGGCCGCTTCAACAAAATTTTTCAAAACCTCCGGCGTGAACATCTGAACATGGTCAATTTTCACCGCGTTCCGGAAGCGGCCGGCTTTTTTAAGCTGGTGGCGAAAATTCATCACTTCCAAAACCAACAAGCCGCCAGCCAAAAGATGTTTATGCGCCCAAACAAAAAAAAGTTTCGGTTCAAGAAAATGATTAAGCGACTGAGAACAAATCACCGCGCCAAATTTTGGCGGTTGAGAAAACTTTTCTTCAAGAGTTTCAATGAGCGAACAAATGGATTTAACTCCTTGACGATTAGCATAATCAACTTCCGGTTGTGATGGTTCTATGCCCACCACTTCGCGATTAAGTTTGTTTTTGATACCAGCTAAAATCCCGCCTAAACTAGAACCAACTTCGGCTACCAGACCGGCAACTTTAAGATACGGTTGAATAAATTCAGCCAGCTCTTCGCCGTGCTTGGTCATTGAAACAAAAAGCTTGTCAAAGTCCGGCGGTTTCTTTTGAATATTTCCAATGGTATTCGTTCGGTATTCCTCTTGGTAATAGCGAGCGTACCACTCTCTGGTCATTCGCGGATTAATAAAAACCAAACCGCAAACTCGGCAAATAACCGTCCGCAGCGGCAAACCGTCTTGCCCCGCTTCCGCCAAAACTTCTAAGTCCCGCGAACCGCAAAAACCGCACGGCACTTCTTCCTGTTCGGCTTTTTCATAGGGAAATTTTTCCATCATTTATTTCTTTATTTTTTCTTTTTGAGCGTTAAACGAAAATGATTGCCGAATTCCAACTTATCAACGCAGGCCTGCAAAACATTCATAAAATCTTTGAGCTTAACGGTGTAGTCAATGCCATCTTCGTATTCTTTCATCAGTAAATAATCCATTACATCCAAGCCATAAACTTCAAGAGTGTGAATGGCAAAACCAGTTTTCTTCGCCAGATATTGGAACGACGGCTTATTGAAAAAACAAAAGTGTTCAAAAGGTAAAAGCGTATTTTGCTTGCTGCCCATCAATTCGTAAGCCAACGAATGAATGTTGGGCGTGTAAGCGATTAAATAACCGCCGGGCTTGAGTTTCCGACAGACGGTTTTAATCGTGGCGAGCGGTTCGGTTAAGTGTTCCAGCACATCAAACATCGTAATCACATCATAATGATTGTCCGGTTCATCGGCTAAATCCGAACCGACTACATCCAATCCCAACTTCCGACAATAACGGACTTGGGCAGGATTAACTTCCAAACCCCGACCTTTCACCCCTCGGTCTTTAAGCATGGATAAAAAATAGCCGGCGCCGCAACCAACATCCAACACTCGCGCTTTCTTCGGCTTAAGTTTTAGACGCTTTATTACATAATCAAAACGTTCAGCCCCTTGGGTCTGCTTGCGATAAGCATAGTGTTTTAAGATTTCCTGTTCAAATTTCTTATAATAAATTTCATTATTATAAACATCGTCAATATGCCTCGCATCAGCCGCAATGTTAGCTGAAACCGCGCCGCAAACCAAGCATTGAAAAAGTTGATAACCGACTTGCCATTCCAAGAAAAGTTTACCCCGCTTGCCACCGCAAAGCACGCAACAAAAATTTCTAGCTTTTTTTATCCGATGTTTGTGAATCGGCAAAATCTTTTTTCGGTAATCTAAAATCCCCTTAAAAAAATTGTTGCCTCGCAAGGCGTGAGCGTCAAAATTAAAAATCTTCAATTGTTGTTTTAACTTCTCTCTCATAACAATTACCAAATCGTCCAACCGCCATCCACCGCGATATTCTGACCGGTCACATAGCTGCTCAAATCGGAAGCAAGAAAAGCAATAACTCCCTTTAGCTCCCAATTCTCACCGATCCGGTGAAGCGGCATTTTGTTTATAAGTTCCTCCTTAAACCAATCCTTGCCATTATCAAAAGCGCCAGGCCGAGAAAATGGTCCCGGACTGATAGCGTTAACTCTAATACCCGAAGGCGCCCCCTTAACCGCCAGATATTTTGTCGCCTGAATCAGAGCCGCCTTGGTCGCGCCGTATTCCAAAGCATTGCCCATGCCACTATTTCGATAAATCCTAAAATCGGGTGAAATCATCCCATACATTGAACCAATATTAATAATTGAGCCGCCTTTTTTCATTTTAGGAAAAACAACTTTTGAAAGGAAAAGGGGCGAAACGATTCCAGCGGTCATGGTCGCCACCGCTTCGTCCCATTGCATTTTTTCAAAATGGGGATTAGTTGGCCAAGTATAAAAATTATTTATCAAAATATGAATCATTGACGGCAATTTTTTATCAAGGGCCGTTACTTCTTCTTTGTTGTTGAGGTCAACTTTAATGAAAGAAATCTTTTTGCCGAACTCTTTTGAGAGGGACTTAATCTTCTCTTTATCGCGAGCTAAAACAATAACATCTGCGCCAAGCTCAAGCAGGGCTTTGCTCATTTGAAAACCTAAATGCCCGCCGCCGCCGGTTACCACCGCCTTTTTCCCGGTCAAATCCGCTAATTCAAAAATGGTTTTGTTTTGATTTATTTTTTTGTTTTTCATAAAACTCAAATTAAATACTTTTTAAAAAATTATGTAAATCGTTATATTGCGGCTTTTTTAATTCTTCAGCAGCTTTAAGTAAATCCGCTGGTTCATCAATATCAACTGCCGGTTCTTCGTTTATAAATGCTCTCATCTTTTCCCCGTAAAGTAAACCGGTCTTAAGGAAAGTGCGAGCGTTTATAACATCAATATACCCGTTGACATGGTAGGTTTTCGGCAATTGCTGGCGGGGATAATTAAAAAATTCCTCGTTGGGTGCAAACAATTCTTTGCCGAAAAATTCGCAGTAAGAATCTTTCAGGCGAAAAGATTTGAAAATTGAAGACGGAGGAACTTTTTCGGCGCTACGAAGCGCGGTAGCATCTTTATCGGCGAGCATTTCTGAAATAGCTTTATCAAGAACGGAAACTTCCCGAACGGGGATAGTTGGTCGGAGATGAACGATAAAATCAGGCATTCTTTCTTCATTTTTTTTAAACCAATCCAAAGCATGCCGAAAAAATTCTACATCCAAAGATTGGTCGCCGGAAATTTTGGCTGGACGCATAAACGGCACTTCAGCGCCATATTTTTTCGCCACTGCCGCAATTGCCTCACTGTCAGTAGACACAACTATCCGATCAATATTTTTTGCCAATTTTGCCGCCGCAATGGAATAAGCAATTAAAGGATGGCCAACAATCGGCACAATATTCTTACGAGGAATACCTTTAGAACCGCCGCGGGCGCCAATCAAAGCGTAAATCAATTTTTTATCTTGTTTTTTCGCCATTTTTATTTCCGCCGCAGCTTTTTCAAAACCGGCACTTCGGATTCCATAATCCTTTTGACTCCATCGCCCAAAGACGCTTCAAACTGGCGAATATAGATAATCATTTTCTTGAAACCGTATGGCTCAAGCGAAGCGGCTTGGTCGGAACCCCACATCGCTCGGTCAAGAGTGATGTGCCTCTCCACAAGGCAAGCGCCCAGCGCCACAGCCGCCAAGGGCGAAGTTATCCCAACCTCGTGACCAGAATAACCCGTAGGTAAACCGAAGGTCTTTCTAAGCGTTGGAATACATAAAAGGTTAAGCTCCGTATGCGAAGCCGGATAAGTGGAAACGGAATGCATCAACGCCAGATTTTTCTTGCCGAGCACTGAGACCGCTTTTCTGACCATCGCCAAATCGCTCATCCCTGTTGAGAGAATAATGGGCTTCTTTTTCGCTTTGATGTGGCGCAGTAGGCCATGGTCAGTTAAAGAAGGCGAAGCAATTTTGTAAACCGGCGGATTAAATTTCTCAATAAAATCCACCGCCCCCTCATCCCAACAGGAAGCAAACCAAAGAATGCCCTTCTGCCGGCAATATCCGTCTATCGTTTTATACTCCTTGACGCCAAATTCCAAACCCTTCTTCAAATCACCGTTGGTTTTACCGAATGGGCTTTCGCGCGGCGCGGCCAGAGCTTCCGGCATATAGACAACCTCAATGGTCCGCTTTTGAAATTTAACCGCGTCGGCGCCCGCGTCTACCGCCACATCAATAAGTTTTTTAACTATATCTAAATCGCCATTATGATTGATGCCGATTTCCGCAATGATAAAAACCGGATGATTGTGGCCAATCTTTTTATTGCCGACTGTAATAGAGAAATCCTTTGCCATATTGTTATTTTTTTGAAACTATCGGCTAAATCTGCTAGCATTGGCATATTAACACAAAATTATGCCAACGCAACCCCATTCTAAACCATTACTCTTTTTAATCCCCCATTATGTGGGGAGTTTTAAATATTTTGAAAAACTTTTGCCTTTCATAGCCGAGCATTATGAAGTCAAATTCCTGATTATTTTCGGCAGAAAATCCTACGGCAAAATGCTGGAATACGCCAGAATCAATCAACACCCGTTCTATGCGGTTGAACCGCCGGCAATTAATTTTTTATCAAGATACATACCTTTTTACGCGATCTTGAAAAATCATAAACATTATACCGAAGAAATTAATAAATTACTTGATAAGGAGCGCCCGGTAAAAATAATCGCCACCAACGACCAAGGTTTCTATTCGGGCTATCTTATGGAACAAGCCAATCAACGGCAAATTGACACTATGGTGCTTCAATGGGCGCTCACTTACCCGGGTCAGAGAATTTTATTAAAAAAAGAAACGCCCGCTTGGCGCAAGTTTAGCTATCGTTTCGGCAAACCACTCTACCTCAAAATCAAAAACTTTTTGCTTGGTTTTGTCCTTGATAAACCGAGAAATTGGTCAAAGGGAATGATTGGCGGCGGCAAAGCCAAAAGGTTTGGCGTCATCAACGAACAAACTCTAGAATTTTTTATTGAGAGAGGCATCCCTAAAGAAAAAATGACCGTGGTCGGTTATTTAGATTTTTACCTTAGTGAACAAATGAAAAATCAGCTAGCCAATGACAAAAATAAACGCCAGGAATTGGCTAAACGGCACAATATTGACCGGTCCAAACGAAATATTATTTTCTACTCCACGCCCTTTAACAGAAAAGATATTGCCGTCCTCACCGACCAAGAACAATATCAGCTGACGGAAACGATTATCAAGACCCTTCGGGAAATTTGCCCTCAATCAGAATTTGATATTTTATTCAAACCCCACCCTTCGGAAGACATCGGCCAGTACCAGAAACTTAATCGCTATGGGGTCAAATTTATGAATCCGATTGCCGACAACAACGAGCTCATTGGCTTGAGCGAGCTTTATATCGCCGGTGTTTCTACTACTAATTTTATTCCTTTGGCAATGAACAAAGACGCGATTTTTGTGAATCTTTCCAAACTGCCCCAAATAGAATCGGGCCGTTCCTTCTTCGCTATTAAAAGATTTATAACCGGCATAGATGAATTGCGTTCTTTGCTCCAATCCTTTAAAAACAACGCCTTAGAAAAACAATACCAACAACCAAATAAAATAATCACTCCCGATTCGCTCAAAAAAATACTTGGGTGGATTGGATAAAAAAACGGCCATTGACAAAATCTTAACATGAGCTATATTTCATATTATAAAAATGAATAAAAAACTTATTTACGCTCTTATTCCGGCCCGGGGCGGCTCAAAAAGCATTCCGAAAAAAAATATCCTGCCAATCGGCGGTTTTCCGCTAATTGCCTACTCCATCGCCGCCGCGAAACTGACAAAAAAAATCGCGCGGATTATAGTTTCAACCGACAGCCAGGAAATCGCCGACCTTGCCAAAAAATACGGCGCTGAAGTTCCATTCTTACGCCCCGCTGAAATCTCCGGCGACACCTCAACCGACCGAGAATTTGTTATCCACGCGCTAGAATGGCTCCAAAAGAACGAAGGAAAAATTCCGGATTATTTTGTTCATCTCCGTCCAACTTCCCCGCTCCGCGCTCCGGAGAAAATAAATGAGGCCATAGAGACAATGCTAAAACATCCGGAAGCGACAAGCCTGCGCTCCGGCCATAAAATAAATACGGTACCACAGAAATGTTTCGCCCTTGAGGGTAAATTTTTTGTCGGCCTATTTCCAAACGACCCCCGTCCCGATTATCACAACCTCCACCGCCAATCGTTTCCGCCAACCTTCAAACCCGACAGTTATGTTGATATACTCAAAAGCTCGTTCGTCTTAAAAAATCCCGTCATTCATGGTCCCAAGATTCTTGCTTTCCTAACTCCCGACATCGGCGACATTGACACCCAAAGTGACTTGAAGTATGTTGAAACTCTTCTTAAGAATCAGAAGTTCCAAGTATCTGATTACTTAAAAGCCAATTATCCTAACGAAAACAAAATAAATGGCAATTCCAAAAGGATCCTTATCTGCGGTTTGGGAAGTATAGGTAAACGCCATACGGAAAACCTGCTTGCTTTGGGCTACCAACCTTCCGATATTATAATCTTCAGAACCGGTTTGGGCACTAAATCGTTCGGCGATGAATTTTTGAGTAAAAACCCAAACCTAAAAGTTTATCAAGATCTTGACGCCGCTCTGAAAGAGCAACCGATGGCCGCCATTATTACCAACCCAACAAGCTTGCATGTCCGGACGGCACTGAAAGCGGCCCAAGCCGGTTGCCATGTCATGATTGAAAAACCACTTTCCGACACAATGGTTGGAGTTAAAAAATTAGAGAAGGAAATTGAAAAAAGGAAACTGGTCGCCTTGGTCGCTTTCAATCACCGTTTCCATCCCCTGCTTAAAGAATTCAAAAAAAATCTGGAAAATAATGAGCTTGGTCAGATAATATCAGTGGAGGCGCACATTGGAGAAAGGGTCACTGACTGGCATTCATGGGAAAGTTACAAAGTGTCTTATGCCAGCCGAAAAAATCTAGGCGGCGGAGCCATTACTACCCAAAGCCATGAAATTGATTTTCTATTTTGGCTCTTCGGCAAGCCCAATTGGGTTTTTGCCGCCGGCGGCAAAGTCGGCGACCTGGAGACTGACGCTGAAAATTGCGTCTCCGCGATTTGGCGCTATAATCACTTTAATGTTGAACTTCATTTGGATTATTTCAAGCAGCCAGCTGTCCGCTTTCTGGAAGCGACTGGTGAAAAAGGCCGCTTAAGATGGGACTATTTTGACGGCAAATTGAAACTAATTCCTCTTGATGGAAAAGTCCGAGAGTTCCAGCAACCAGCGAATTTCAACCGCAACGACATGTTCTTGGAAGAAACGAGACACTTTCTAAATCTTATCGCGAGCAAAAACAAACCGACAAATGGCATCAGGGAAAATTTGCCCGTCATGGAAATTATCGTAGCAATGAAAAGGTCGCTAGCTTCAGGTAAAAAAATAAATCTATAAAAAACTAAATGTTTAAAATTGGCATAATACAAGGTCGCCTAACGCCGAGACGCGAACGACCAATCCAATTTTTCCCTTTTGAAAACTGGGAAAACGAATTTCCCTCGGCCAAAGCAGTCGGGCTTGATGAAATTGAATTTATTTTTGATAAAGAACATTATGAGAAAAATCCCCTTTGGTCCAAAGCTGGCTTAAAGAAAATAAACCGGCTCCAGAAAAAGTATGGTGTGGCAGTTCGCCATATCTTAGCCGATTACTTTATGCGTGTTCCTTTTTTTCGCGTAACAGCCAAAGTTAAAAAACAAAACTTGCTCGTCCTAAAGCGTTTGCTGAAAGCGGCGGCGGCAATTGGCGCAAAAAACATAGAAATCCCTTTGGTGGATAATTCCTCAATAAAAACCGATGGCGAAGAAAAAGAACTAATCGACGCCTTAAGTCAAGTTAGGCCACTGGCAAAAAGCTTGGGCATCACTATTGGATTAGAAACCGATTTGCCGCCCAAAAGATTTCTGTCGTTGCTTAAAAGATTTAATAGCAAAACCATAAAAGCCAATTATGATAGCGGTAATAGCGCTGCCTTGGGTTATAATGTGGTAGAAGAATTAAACACTTTGTCGCCATACATCGCCAACATCCATATTAAAGACCGGCTGCTTCATGGCACGACAGTTCCTCTCGGCGCTGGAAATGTTAACTTTGAAAAATTCTTCAGAACACTGAAGAAAAATAAATACCAGGGAAGTATAATTCTTCAAGTTGCCCGCGGCGAGGATGGCAAAGAAAAAGAAACCTTAAAAAGTTATATAAATTTTATTAAAAACTTGATAAAAAAATAGATCAATGAATAAAACAATAGCTAAAACCCTGGGGACATTCAATTTAAAAAACGCCGTCGCGGTCATCACCGGCGCCGCCGGCTTGCTGGGCAAGCGCCACACCGAAGCGATTCTGGAAGGCGGTGGTCGCGCGATTTTGACTGATATAGATGAAAAAAGATTAAAGGCAACCGTTTTACCGTTGAACAAACTTTATCCGAAAAAAGTTTTCAGTTATCGGCTTGACATTACCGATGAAAAGCAAATTGCCTCGGTGGTAAAAAAAATCACCGCCGAAGTGGGACAAATTGGCATCCTCATCAACAACGCCGCCAATAACCCGAAAGTGGAAGATGGGATGAAAAACTTTTCCCGTTTGGAAAACTTTCCTCTCGAGCACTGGAACAACGATATCGCCGTCGGTTTGACCGGCGCTTTCTTAATGAGCAAGCACATCGGCGCGTTGATGGCTAAAAACGGCAAGGGTGTTATTTTAAACATCGCCTCGGACCTTGGCATCGTGGCGCCCAATCAGGAATTGTATAAAAAGCCGGGTTTAAAAGATGCCGTTCAGCCGGTCAAGCCGGTAACTTATTCGGCGGTCAAGCACGGACTAATTGGTCTTTCCAAATACCTCGCCACTTATTGGGCCGATAAAGGCGTGCGTTCAAACGCCGTGGCTTTCGGCGGCGTCTACAACAATCAGCCAGACGAATTCGTGGCAAAATTAGCTAAACAAATTCCCCTCGGCCGAATGGCTAAGCCCGACGAATACAAAGGGGTGGTGCTTTTTATGTGTTCAGACGCTTCTTCTTTTATGACCGGTAGCACCGTTATAGTTGATGGCGGCCGAACCTGCTGGTAAACCAACAAAAAACACCGCGGTTTGAGACCAAAGAATCAAATCAAAAATCTCGCGCATCGCGTGGTCGCCGCCTTTACGAGTGGTCGTATAAAGCGCGACTTTTTTGCAATCATTGTGAGCATCGGCAACCGTTATCGGCAAGCCGACAAACTTTAAACATTTCACATCATTGATGTCATCGCCGACAAAAGCGGTCTCTTCCGGCCGAACACCTTTCTTCTCAAGAAGCTGCTTGAGCAGCGGCAATTTATCATCCACTCCCTGGAAACATTCCACCTTCATCTTCTCGCAACGCGCCATAACTACCGGGTTTCCCTCTTTTGAGATAACCACGATATCAACGCCTAATGCTTTTATCTCCTTTATCCGAAGCGTGTCCTTCCGGCTACAAAGCACCGTTTCCTCTCCGGTTTGAGAAAAATAAACCTTACCATCCGTCCACACGCCGTCAAAATCGGTGACCATCAGTTTGAGATTTTTGATTTTTGTTTTCAAGTTGTTATTCATAAAGTTTGTTTTTTAGGAATTTATGAAAGTAATCTTTTTCTTCAAGAACAATAAAATTTCGGTTCGAAATTTTCTGGCGAAAATTTTATCCTCCGCGCCAAACCGGAAAAAATTCCGCCATTCCAATGTAAAGCCTGGTGGCACGCGACGCAGAAAAATGTAAGCCGTGCAAAACAAAGTAAAAGCGAAAATAAGGTGACTAGCCGTCATTCCCCACAAACCAAAAAACATCACCAAGAAAAACATCGGGATGGCGGTAATGGCTTTGAAAACTTTCTGAAAAAATAAATCTCTCTGCCGCCGCAAGGCAACGAGAAAAATTGAGGTGGTGGAACTAAGGGCATTGATTGGCAGATACAGAAGCAAAACGAAAAAATACGGCAGTGACGGAATATATTTGGGAAAGAATAAGTAAACTGCAGCCGGCCCGGCTACCGCCGCGCCGATAGCCATAACAATAGCTAGCAGAAAAAGATATTTTGCCGCGTAATTGTAAATTTTTTGCATTTGCGCTGGTTCATTAACTTTCAACGGCATCAAAGTGCCGAGAGTTTTGGTTGGATAAAAGCCGACGATGGTAATAGCCATAGTTTGAGCGATTGAAAATATCGCCACCGCCTCGGTATTGACGAAGGTCTTAATAATCCACGGTTGCAAAGAGGCGGTGAGCTTGGCGGTAAATTGCTGAAAAATTTCCCATTTACCGTGATTCTTAAAAACCCAAAAAATAATATTTTCTTTAAACATGGGCAAACCCCGCCATTTGCCGTAAGACCGCAAGATTGGCCGGATAAGAATAAAAGTGGAAACAATGGAACCGAACATCATAGAGTAAATAACTTCACGAACGCCGAGTCGGTGGGTCAAAAAGAAAAAAGCCAAAATGCCAAGCTGAGCAAATTTGTAAAGAGTCGCCCGCGAAGCAACCAAACCAAACTGCAGACGGTAACTCAAAATTGATTTGAATATTGAATAAGCGAGTTCTAAAAGCAACAATCCGGCTAGCAATCGGACAAAAGCCACAGCGTCGGAGGCATACCAACGAGCCAGCACTTCGGGAGTAAAAAAGAGAAAAGTCGCAGCCAACAAACTGGCAACAATTCTTATCCAGTTGTATTCAAAAAATAGTTTCTTGGCTTTATCTTCCCTGCCTTCGCCTATAAAGCGCAAGATGTCATTGCTAACCACCCCGCCTCCGAGCGCTAAAAAGTTGGAAAAAATCGCGTAGACGGAAAGCAACAACTGGAATACACCGTATTGATAGAGCGACAGCGCGGTAATGATGAAAAAAGTGTTGACCAAACCGATGACTTTGGAAACCGAATCCCAAAAACCGAAACTGGCTTCGCCGCCAATGAACTTTTTCAAGAATGAATGATTTTGTTTAGGCATTGGTTTTTTCCAAAATAAAATCGGTGATTCTATTGGCGGCGCCGCCGTCAATTTTATAACACATTTTATTAACTAAAACTTTCCGCCTGTCAGCATCAATGGCTGGATTCTTGATATAACTAATTAGGGTCTCCAAAAGGTCAGGAAAACTGCGGACTACTTTTACACTGCCCGTTTCCAAAACATTTCGGAAATGAGACATATCTTCCAACCGAACAATTGATTGGTGATACTGTCGTTTTTTGTAACCGTCAAAACCGATGGTAATGGTCGGCTTATCAAAAATCGCCGATTCAATCGCCGTAGTGGAAAAAATTGAAATTATCACATCGGCATACGCCAGCATACTCATAAAATTTTTCTTGCTTTCCAAAGAATCGCTTCTTCTCTGCCAATTAAAAACGATGTTCGGGTCATTTTCCAAAGATTTGTATTTTTCCCGCTCCCGTTCTATATCCCGAGCAATAGCGTAAGGACGAATAAGAAGTTTGGTCTTTGGACCGAATTTCCCTTCGCTAATCCACTTGGAAATTTCCTTGATAATATCCGGCTCATCCAAAGAATAAGCGGCGCCGGAAATGAACAGGATTGTTTTATCAATCCCTTCAAGACCGAAAGCCTTTTTGAACTGAACTTTTGGCACCAAATACTTATCGGGCTGAGCATACATATCAAATTGCGGAAAACCAACAATTGAAATTTGCTCCGGAGAATAGGCGTGCCAATTGAGCGCCTCGCGACGCATCGGCTCGTTCTGAACCAAAAGCCAATCGGCGTGAATGGGAATAAAATATTTATTAAGATGGTCCCAATTCATTACCATACCAATCGTTTTTACCCCCCACCGCTTCGCCTCCGAAACCAATTCAACATCCGGGAAAAAAGCAATCGCCGGCGTCATCACTAAATCCGGCTGATACCGAGCAAAAAGTTGTTGATAGGGGCGCTCACGAAAAATTATTTTAAAGAGCCAGGGCGTCAACCGCCGCTTCACAAAAAGCGACTGACCGAAAGTATTAGCAATTAAGGATTTGAAAAACCACATATGCCGATTGCCTCCAGCCGGCGGAATGTCGGCGCGGGCGCCGAAAGTCGCCAGCACTTTGGTACTGCCGGTAAAAATCAGAAAAGCGTAGAAAAAATGAAAAAGCTTTTGGATAAAACCTCTCGGCGGAAATGACTTTATCGCTTCAACGATTACCGTCTGGCCATTGGCATAGGGCGCCAGCCGCGGTAAAAGCTTCTCCCCCGTGAGCAATACCAAACGAATGTCTTGGCCTTTGCGCCGAATCAGCTGGTCAATCACGCCGTCCGGGACCGTGAAGTTATCCATTGCCAGAATGGAAAATAAGTTTATAAAAATTGTTTTCATTTATTTTTCTGACAATATAGCACACTTTAACCGCTTGATAAATTTTGAACTCCCGTTAGAATGGACATTATGAAAATCGCAATGATTTTTCGGAAACTCAATGTCCAAGGCGGCACTCAGCGCCAGGGTCTTTCGCTGGCCAATGAACTGCGCCGGCGTGGCCACGAAATCGTAATTTACACGCTCCACTATTCGCCAGAGAATTGCTACCCTCACTTGCTCAAAAATTTTCGGGTGGAAACCTTAAAAAGCAGAGAACGGGAGCAAAACAAAAAAGCGGCCTATTATCAAACCTTTGAAAAAACCGGCCTACCGGAAATTATCAACGAAAATCGACAAGCAAAAAAACTGGCGATGATAATGGACGACGATTTTGATGTTTTAAATCCCCACGACCAAGTCGCTTACAAAGTTGCCGTTTATTACAAAAAATCCAAAAAAAATATTCCTTCGGTTTGGAATATGAATGACCTGCCGCTGAAGCGTTGGGGTTTTGCTCGCGCCCATGGCTGTGATGATAATTTTCACCAACCTTGGTATAAACACATCGCTTACTGGATTTTTGATTTTTATGACAAACACGCTTTTATAAAAAAACAAGACGCTATCGTCGTGGTAGACCATTTCAATAAAGAATTGGTAAAAAAATATATCAACTTAAACGCTTTCACCGTCCGTAGCGGACCGGATTTTGAATATTTCACCTTCAAAGAAAAAACGCCGCCGAAAAATTCCATCAAAATTCTCTCTAGCGGCATCTTAATGCCCCACCGGCGGTTTGAAGATACCATCAACGCTCTACCGATTTTGAATGCCAAAGGCTTTAAACCGACTCTAACTATCGTCGGCGACACTGATAATGATAAAAAATATTACGCTCGGCTGCGCGATTTGGTCTCAAAATTAAAATTGGAAAACCAAGTTAATTTCCGGGGCAAAGTTACCGACGAAGAATTGATTCGTGCTTACCAAGAACACGATGTTTACATTTTCCAGCATCACCTCCAAAGCGATGGCCTGTCGCCTTTTGAAGCGGTGGCTTGCGGTTTGCCGATTATCGTTTCCAAAACCGCCGGTTGCCACGAAGTGCTGGCTGATAAAGAAAATGCTTTGTTTATTGAGCCAAAAAATCCCGCCGATATCGCCGAAAAAATTTCTCTACTGCTGACCGACAGCGTTCTTTATTCAAAAATCGCCAAAAATGGCAACGCCTTCGTTCGCCAAAATTTCTCCTGGCAAAAATACGCCGATGGAATTTTAGAGATAACGAAAAAATGTTTAATTGGACATTAGTAATTAGAAATTAGTAATTTTCTTTTAGGTATTCCTGAAGCATGTCCCGCCAATACAAGAGTTTCGGCAATTTAGTATTTTTCAAAACATTGGACGGCGAACGCGGCACTTTAAAAAAACCCGCGCGCGACACCTCTTTTAATGTCGCTTTAACTTTTTCCGGACCCAAAAATTTGGAAATTTCTTCAATGACTTGAGGGGTGGTGGCTTCGCCTGGTAAAACTTCGGCCACGCTGTGATAAATTCCACTCGGTTTTTTTTCCAAAAGTAAAAATAATTGAGCCACGAAATACTTCGTCCAAGTCGGCGAGCGCCACTGAGCGGCAATCACTGATAATTCTTTTGGCTGCTGCAAGTCCGCCAAAAAATTTTCCACAAAAGTTTTCCGGCCTTGGCCATAAAGCCACGCCGCCCGCAAAATGTAGGAGCGCGGCAAAATCTCCGGATTTTGCCGCGCAAATTCTGTGACAATTTTTTCCGCTTCGGCTTTTGACTTCTGATAATTCACCACCGGCTTCGGTTCATCATTTTCAATATAACCATCGATTTTATATTCACCTTCATTTATCCTGCCAAAAACTTCGGACGAACTTATTTGCACAAAAGCTGTTGGTTTGCCTATTTCTTTGAGCGCCTGAAGCAAATTAGAAACCCCGTCGCGATTGACTCCAAAACATAATTTCGGGTCTTCCTCACACTTATCCATATTTATCATCGCGGCGCAATTCATCACCGTGTCCGGCTGTTCTTTCAAAAGCGCTTTTTTAATACTTGCCAAATTCGTCACATCTAATTCCAAATGGTCAGCTCCAACAATCTCAAAACCGCTTCGCTTAACCGCGATAATTTCCTTGCCAAGCAACCCATTAGCGCCAGTCACCA
>JBBUFP010000013.1:0-2786 GCA_038056445.1 Patescibacteria group bacterium | reverse complement strand
CGCTTCCCCGCCAAAAAAATCAAAGTGGTCGCCGTAACAGGCACCAAAGGCAAAAGTTCGGTTGGTGAATTGGTGAACGCGATTTTGGAAGAAGCCGGCTATCAAACGGCGCTGGCTTCCACCATCCGTTTCAAAATCGGCGAGCGAACAACGCGCAACTTATTTAAAATGACTATGCCTGGCCGATTTTTTATTCAGAAATTTTTGCGCCAAGCCGTCAAAGAAAATTGCGATTGGGCGATTTTGGAAATAACCTCCGAAGGCGCCAAACAATTTCGGCACAAATTCATTGATTTGGACGCTTTGATTTTTACCAACCTCGCGCCGGAACATATTGAATCGCACGGCTCCTATGAAAAATATCGAGCTGCCAAATTCTCCCTGGCTCGCGCTTTGGAAAAATCACCGAAGCCAGATAAAACAATAATCGCCAACGCTGATGATAGGGAGGGCGCGAAATTTTTGGCAATTAATGTTTTGAACAAAATCCCCTACCGGTTGGCAGACGCCAAACTTTACAGCTTAAAATCCGATGGTTTGGAAATGATGTTTGGTGGCGAAAAAATAACCTCGCGCCTGCGCGGCTTGTTTAATATTTATAACATTCTCGCCGCCGCCAATTTCGGCAAAGTTCTCGGTATTTCCACTTTGGCGATTAAGCGAGCGATTGAAAAAGTCGTTGAAATAAAAGGTCGAGCACAGATTATCCCATTCGACTCCGCTCAGGGCAAGAAAGATTTTGAGGTGGTGGTTGATTACGCCCATACGCCCGATTCATTGCGCGCCATTTATCAAGCATTTCCTAACAAAAAAAAGATTTGTGTCCTCGGTAATACCGGTGGCGGGCGCGACAAATGGAAACGACCGGCTATGGGCAAAATCGCCGACGAATATTGCGACAAAATAATTCTCACCAATGAAGACCCCTACGACGAGGACCCAAAACAAATTCTTTTGGAAATGGCGACGAGCATAAAAAAACATAAACCGGAAATAATTTTGGACCGGAGAGAGGCAATAAAAAAATCGTTGGAATTAGCAACCACTCCCGGGGTGGTGGTTTTGATTACGGGTAAAGGCACCGACCCGTTCATTATGGGTCCAAATGATTCCAAAGTTCCGTGGAGCGATGAGGAAGTTGTTCGTGAGGAACTTTTGTATTTACACCGAAAATAAAATGTTATATTTTGAACATTCGGCAAAAAGCGCCATTAAATTTCGTTTCGGCCACGGTCGATATATTGACCTGTGGCTATTAACTCATGTTATATGGGGAATGTTGATTGGTATTGTCGGTTTGATTTTTAATTTACCCCTTTGGCAAATTCTAACCATCTCCTTATTTCTGGGTTTTATTTATGAAGTGTGGGAGTCAATTATCCGAATTGTGGAAAATGTTGAAAATTCGCTCATTGATATTATTGGCGTTGGGCTGGGAACTTTTCTGTCATATTGGTTTTTTGATTTTTTCACTCTGACGCGGTTAATATTGATATTTCTGGGCTTGGCGGCGCTTAATTTGTTATTATTTTACATCGGCTGGCGTTCTTATCTAAAAAGACTAGCTCAAAATAGGCTTTCGGACTCTCACCGCCAACAGGTGGGTGAAAAAAGAGACAATGTTCTTTTCTTTGGGGCTGTCGCGGCAATTTTGCCAATGCCATTTTTATTCCAACTTGACCTAAAAACGGCTCTCGCTTGGTTTTTAGCTATTTTTCTCGCCAGCGCTTATGTGATGCGCAAAATTAAAGTTAAATAAATTGGAAAAACATGCCCGAACTGCCTGAGGTGCAAACGACGGTTAATGGTTTAAACCGCTATGTCCGTGGTTTGATAATTAAAGATGTCTGGACCGATTACTATTCGGAATTTCATCTTGGCAAACCGAATATTAAAGACCGTGAATTTTTCAAAAAATTTCGGACGGCGGTTATTGGCGCGAAAATTCTTGGCGCTTCGCGCCGAGCGAAAAATATTTTGCTCCAACTTTCCAACGGAAAAACTATTCTAATTCATATGAAAATGACCGGCTGTCTTTTGTATGGAACATACAAAATAAATTCCAAATTCATACACGCAATCTTTTCTCTTTCTAACGGAAAAGAATTGGCGCTGTCGGATTTGCGGAAATTCGCCAAGGTAACTTTAATAAAAACTAACGAGCTTGAAACCAGCTCGGATTTGAAAAATTTGGGACCGGAACCGCTGGAAAAAAATTTCTCGTGGCAGAAATTCCAAGAACGCTTGCTCAAAAAATCCCAAGGCAAAATCAAACCGGTTTTGATGGACCAGACCGTCATCGCCGGCATCGGCAATATTTATTCCGACGAAATGCTTTGGCACGCCGGTGTCCACCCGCTCACCGTTGTCAAAAAAATTCCGCCAGCAAAAATTAAAAAAATGTTTGCCGCGATGCGAAAAATTCTCCGACATTCAATCAAAATCGGCGGCGACTCCGAATCCGATTATCGCAACATTTTAGGCCAGCGCGGCCGTTTTCAAAACAAAACCCGCGCTTACGGCCAAGAAAACAAAAGCTGCTCAAAACCAAAGTGCCGGGGCATTATCAAACGAATCAAAATCGCCGGCCGTTCGGCTCACTTTTGTTCCACTCACCAATCAAAGAACTAAAATTTAGTTCTTGGAGCCTTTCGCAATAAAGTTATATAATAAACTTATGACCCCCCGAAACGCCATTCTGTTTTTCATAATTTTCGCCGTTGTTGTCGGTGGCGGCATTTGGTTTTTTGTCGGCGGCAAAGATAATTCCGACAATGATTTTGCCA
>JBBUFP010000012.1:0-3881 GCA_038056445.1 Patescibacteria group bacterium | reverse complement strand
ATGGGCGATTCGTAAGTGTAAAGCCGCTTGCCTTTGTAAAAAGGCGGCGCGTAAGCCACCGGTTCCCAAACCAAGTTGGCTTCGGCCGGTATGATGGTGGCAGCCGTATTGAGTGTGCCGCCGAGCAAGGTTTCTACCGAGACAATCAGCCGCGATGACTCGCCCAGCGCGCCGGTTTTAAAACTAAAATTTTTTTCGCCGATGCCGGTTTTGCTCAATTGTTCGTTCAAAAACCAGGAAATTTTGGCTCGGTCCAAATCAACGCCCAAAGTATCAAGCGTCACGCTGACCGGCGTGAACGAGCCGGGAAATTCCGGCGTAATTCTAAGCGAGATATTGCCGGAGAATTGCGCTTGGGCGGCGAGCGGCAAGATGAACAGCAGAGCGATTATTATTTTATTCTTGTTAATTAACATTATTGTAATTATATCATGGCTCGGAAATATTAAATTCCACCACCCCCTTAATTCCCCTCCTTGATTAAGGAGGGGTGGCCGAAGGCCGGGGTGGTTCTCCTTCCGCCGCTTCCAGCTCCTCGCGGGCTTTTTTAATGGCTAAAATTTGCGACGGGTCGGAGGTGATAATTTGGTCCTCGGTGTAGGAAGCGATAATTTTTATGGCGACATGTTTCAAGCCGGCGAAGAAAATCCCCTCGCCCACATCCGATTCCAACAGCAAGTATTTTTCCTCGTCGGTTAAATGGAAAATCTGCTGAACTTTATCTATCACTGAAGCCGATTGCTTCAGCAAAATCTGAATGGACGAGTTGGTGATAATCGGCAGGCCGTAGGACGATTTCAAAAAATCATCAACATCTTGGGTGATGGTCGCCAAACCCAAAAAATATTTGCGGCCGCGTTTTGCCAGCGACAACAAAAACGACGCCGTGTCTTCCGATTTCATCATCCACCAAGCCTCGTCAATCACCAGCAAGCGCTTCTTCAATTTTTTCCTGATGGCATTCCAGATGAAGTGGGTTACCAGATACATCGCCACTGGTTTCAATTCATCTTCCATATCGCGCAAAGAAAAAACCACAAACTTGCCGTCTATATCAATATTGGACGGTTGATTGATGAAACCGGACCAAGTGCCGTGGGTGTATTTGGCTAGCCGTTGAACCAGCGCTTCACCGCCCGCCATACCAGCCAAGACCAATTCAAAATCGGACATTAACGGCGGCTCCACATTGGCGAAATCGCTGTCCGGATTGATGTCTTTCAAGGCGTAGGTTTCGGTGATGGCCCGGTCAATGATGGAGTCCTCTTCGGGCGACAAACCGCTTAACATTATTCGGAATAGCCCGACTAAGTTGATAATGTGGGAACGCAAGACGTCGGCCGGCGATTCGTCCTCGCGCGCCACCGGCAGTTCAAAAGGATTGATGTGGTGTTCGGAAGTGAGCGAGATGTTGAAATATTTGCCGCCGGTGGCGTTGGCCATATATTCGTATTCCCGCTCGGGGTCCAATACCAAAATATCCACATCAAACATCAAAGAACGTAATATCTCTAATTTTGTCAAATACGACTTCCCGCTTCCACTCTTGGCGAAAATTATGGAGTTAAAGTTTTCCAAAGAAAAGCGGTCAAACAATACCAAAGAAGAATTGTGGCGATTGATGCCGTAAAGGATGCCTTTATCGGAAGTCAGGTCAAAAGACACGAACGGAAAGATGCTGGACAAGGGCGAGGAATTGAGCTTGGTGTGAACCGACAGCTCGTCGTCGGCGGTCGGGATAACGCTTCTGAACCCTTGTTCCTGCTGAAACAGCGCCGGTTTCAAATAGACCAGTTTAGCTTCCAGCATCGCTTTGAGTTCCGATTCTAGACGATTCAATTCGGTTTCATCATCGGCGAAAATTGAAATATATAAGCCAACATCAAAAATTTTTTCGGTCGCCTGCTGGAGGGCGTCGCGCAAATTTTCCAAATCCTGATAAGCGGTGTCCAGTTTCGGGTCGCGCACCATACCTTTTTCTTCCCGCAAGTGAATTTGGCTTTGGACTTCGGCGACTTTTTTTTGGAATTGGCGCAAGACGCGAGCGGTTTCCACCGGGTGGATAAAAATGGCGACATTGAATACTTTGTCCAGATTGATAATCGGCGCGAACCAGCTTTCTGATAGATAGCGCGGATAAGAAATCACGAAAAAAGTCCGGATTAACTTTTCGCCCAAGTTGATTTCTTTCGGGCTGACCTTGAAAGCCGATGGGGCGATGATGTCCTTCAATTCCAAAACACCGGCCTCGTAAATTTCTTGCGGCAGTACCGGTGCAATCGGCAATCTATTTTTTTTAAACAGGTCAAAAATTGACATTTAAGTTTGTGAAAGCTGAATTGGTTTTTCCATTTCTCCCGGATTGAAAATTTTGTAAAACAGCTCAATCACTTCTTCGGTGCCGAGCGATGCGGTGCGTAAGCCGCACCGCGCTAGTCCCTGATTGACCACGCCGAGGCGCTGGTCTATCTGCAGTCGGTCTTCTTCAAACCGTTCAATTTTCGCCACCGCTTCGTCAGTCGCTTGTTCGCGCCGGCCCAAAAATTGTTTGATTGGATTGCCTTTGGTCGACAAAATCGCCGGCGAGTAAGGAATGGTGACAAAAAAACTTTTGCTCATAATGTTGGTGTTCTCGGTGAAATTTTTGATGAAGCCGATGTATTCGCGGGTCTGGATTTTCATTAAGTCGTTGGTTTGCGCTTTGAGCCGTTCTTCCAAAAGAGCCAGATAAGGCCGAATGTCCAAACGGCGCGATTGAATAAAAATTTGGACGGAAAAATCCAGCGAGTTCAGGAAATTTTGAAACTGGCCGATAATCGCTTGTTGCTCGTCTTCGGCTTTTAGGGCGAAATTGACGGATGACACCAAAAGAATCGCCCGATAAGAATTGTCTTTCAAGACGACAATGCCGTCTCGCACTTCTTTGATGGGCACGAAGTTCTGGGTTGGTTGAGGTTTGGGGTTAAATAAAGCCATAAGAACATTATAGAATGTCTAATTTCTAATTCCTAATTTTTCTTCCCCATTGTTTCCTTGGTGCCTGGATTTTCGTATTCGTAAATGTCCAAGCTCCAAGTCAGGTCTTTCAGTTTGCTTTCCGACAAACGCGGCACGGTAATTGGTGTTTCTTCCGCCGCCTTAACGCCCTTGCCGGTTGGCGCTTTGGGCACTTTGCGCCAGATGTAGAGCCGGCCGTTGCGGAAAAAATTAAAAGCCGCTTCCATCACCGCAATAAAGTTTCGGCCGTGCAATTTGAAAAAAGCCAAAGTTAAGGCGAAACCAGCCACTGCCAAAATCAAAGGAATGGCGAGTAGCAAAGGTAAAAAACGGTAGAGAGCGAAAGACAAACCGGCGCCGCCAGTCAGGTAAATGAACTGCCTGATGGTCAACGGCCCGAAAATTCTATCCTCAACCTCTATAAACTGTGGAATTTGAAATCTCATAATTTTGTAATGTATAACTTATTTAATTCCTACCACCCCTTTAGTTCCCCTCCTTGATAAGGAGGGGTGCCCGAAGGGCGGGGTGGTTTTCTTTTGCTCATTGAATAATTTATTAGAAATTAGTAATTAGGAATTTTGGAAACTAATTTGTTGGTTCCCTGTATGGGTCGGTAGGATAATCTTTTGGTAAATTAGTTTCCAATTTCGGCATTCTTACCATCCCGCTCAATTTGTTTTGCACGATGTTGTCGGTTGGTTTCGTTGGCACTGGATTCTCAATGCCCGCCAAAATTTCCTCGCGATTTAAGTTTTCCTCTTTGTCTTGTAACGCATAACTTGTAACTTGTAACTTATTATCTGCCGGTTTTAGACTTTCGATTATCGTTGGTGGTTTAGGTGGTGGCGGAGGTGGTGGCGAGAAAGGTTCAGGCACAACAG
>JBBUFP010000011.1:0-3845 GCA_038056445.1 Patescibacteria group bacterium | reverse complement strand
ATGATAATTTCTTACCACGGCGTAGAATGCGTCAAAGTCCAATTTGGGGACAAGGTGCTGGTTTTTAATCCGGTCTCCAAGGATTCTAAATTTGGGGCGACGCGATTTGGCGCTGATATAGCTTTTATTTCTCTGAATCATCCCGATATGAACGGCGCGGAAAATGTCGCTTATGGCGAACGCAAACCGTTTGTTGTCGCCGGGCCGGGCGAATACGAAATCAAAGGTATTTTCGCTGAAGGTTTAGCGGGCGGCGAGTCGGCTTACGGCGATGAAAAATTACGCAATACGATTTACTTGGTAATCTTGGAAGGAATTAAAATTTGTTTTTTGGGCGCGCTTAATACCACCAACTTGCCGGCGCCGGTTCAGGAAGTGGCCGAGGGAGTGGATATTTTATTCGTGCCAATCGGTGGCAACGGCGTTTTGGGTTCGGCTGACGCTTATAAAGTCGCCGTCCTACTAGAACCGAAAATTATCATTCCCATTCACTTTGGTGAAGTTGGCGACAAAAACGCCTTGAAAACTTTTCTCAAAGAAGGCGGTGCCGAAGACGAAAAAGCCGAAGAAAAATTGACGCTCAAGAAAAAGGATTTGGAAGGCAGAGAGGGTGATATAATGGTATTAAAGAAAGTGTAAAACAAAATAGAATATGTTTTTCAATATTTTAAGAAAATTGCAGTTATTGCCACCGGAAAAAAAACAAGCGGTGGCGCTGTTTTTGTCGGTGACGGCGACCGCGATGATTTTCGGTCTTTGGCTAACCGCTTTTAATCAAAAAACAGAGAAATTAACGACTAGCGAAAACGGGCAAGTAGTTGCGGAAGAAACGACAACCACCAGCCCTTTTGCCGCCATTACTGGCGCTTTTAAGGGGCTGACTGATGAATTATCCAAACGCCTCGGTGAATTTTCCGACCAAATTTCCAATTTCCAAAAAACCGAAGTTTGGAATTCTTACTCCTCCTCCACCATCAACCAAACTTTTGAAATTAAATGAAACCGCAGTAGCAAAATTTTTATACGCGTCGGAGCCCACCCCGCTTCGGGGAAGGGTAAAGCGGAAAAAATTTTGCTACTGCGGTGGAATGGCGAGAAAGAGTTTTGTTATGCCAAATGAAGTTCGCCCATACTTTCTTTGATGAGACCTTTTATTTCCAGAACAGAAAGCAGGGCGTTGATACGGCTGGCGGGAAAGTTTAATTTACCAATCAAAATGTCGCGCGCCAACGGCTCGCGAAGTAATTCCAAAATTTTCTTTTCATCCGGCGAACAATCGGCGTAAGCCAATGCCAATTGCGCTTGGCTGTTTTTCGCTTCGGTTTTAAAACCCAAGGCTTCCAAGAGTTCCGCCGGAGAAGTAATAGGGGTGGCACCGAGCCGAATTAAAAGATGCGGCCCTTCGGAATTTGGGGAAAAAATAGAACCGGGAATGGTCAAGACATCGCGATTGTAGTCGGTGGCCAGTTTCGCGGTAATCAAAGTGCCGGATTTTTTCTCGGCTTCCACCACCAATGTGGCATTAGCCAAACCGGCCATAATTCGATTTCTTTGAGGAAAAGCCCAGAGAGTGGCGCGAAAATCCGGCTCAAATTCCGAGAGCAACGCGCCGCCGGCCTCAACAATTTTATCCGCCAAAACGCGATGAATTCGTGGGTGAATAGCTTCCGACGCCAAACCAGAGCCGGGCACCGAGAGCGTCTTGAGGCCGGCGGCGAGAGCCGCTTTGTGGGCAATGGAATCAATGCCCAACGCCAAGCCGGAAACGATAGTGATGGGGTAGCCACGCAATCCGGTAATTAATTTTTCGCAGGTTTCTTTGCCATAACTGGTGAACCGTCGCGCTCCGACCACGCACAAAAATTTCTGATTCCAATCCGGCACTACGCCACGGATGTATAATTTTTCCGGCGGGTCGGGAATTTCCTTCAACAAAGGCGGCCAATATTCCGGTTTCAATACTTCTATTTTCATTTGTTTATTTTACCATTTCTTTATATAATGTTCATATGCTGGACATCAAATTTATCCGCGACAATCAAGAATTGGTTCAGGAAGCCGCCAAGAAAAAACAGCTTAAATTCAAAGTGGCTGATTTAATTGCCGTTGATGACAATCGGCGCAAGCTTTTGGTTAAAATTGAACAGTACCGCGCCGAACAAAACGCTTTCAATCAAAAGCTGGTCCGAATTACCGAACCGAAAAAACGCGAAGAGGGAATTGACGAAATGAAGACTCTTAAGGAAGCTTTGCAAAAAGACGAAGAAAAGTTGAAGGAAGTAATGAAGCACTGGCAAACTTTGATGGTAGAAACGCCTAATATTCCCGACATTTCCGTGCCGTTGGGCAAAGACGATTCAGAAAATAAAGAGGTTCGCGCTTGGGGTAAACAGCCGGAATTTTCTTTTCCAGTAAAAAGTCACATTGAACTGATGCAAAAATTGGACATGGTGGATTTTGACGCTGGCGCCAAAGTTGCCGGTTTTCGCGGTTATTTTATGAAAAACGACGCGGCAGTTTTGAGCCTGGCGCTGTGGCAATTTGTCCTGGATTATTTCGTCAATAAGAAAAAATTCACGCCAATGTTGGCGCCCTCGTTGGTTCGCCGCGAAAATCTGGTTGGCACCGGCTATTTGCCTCAAGGCGAAGAGGACTTGTATAAAACCCAAGATGGTGATTTTTTGGCCGGCACTGCCGAAGTTGGCGTAATGGGTTATTTTATGGATACTATTATTCCCAAGGAAAAATTGCCAATCAAAATCATCGCTTTTTCGCCTTGTTTTCGCCGCGAAGCCGGCAGTCACGGTAAAGACACCAAAGGTTTGTTTCGCGTCCACGAATTCTACAAAATGGAACAGGTAATTATCGGCGAGGCCAGCCATGTTGAGTCGGTTAAATATCACGAAGAATTGACGACCAACGCCGAGGAAATAATGCAACTGCTAAAAATTCCTTATCGGTTGGTAGTTATTTGCGCCGGCGATTTGGGTTTGGGCCAAGTGAAAAAATATGACATTGAGGCCTGGTTGCCAGCGGAAAATAAATACCGAGAGACCCACTCCATTTCTTATTTCCACGATTTTCAAACCCGTCGGCTCAACATCCGATACAAAGGCACTGATGGAAAAATTCAATTCGCTCATTCTTTGAATGGCACCGCTTTGCCGACGCCGCGGCCGCTGATTGCTTTGTTAGAAAATAATCAACAAGCTGACGGTTCCATAGCCATACCAAAAGTTCTTCAAAAATATGTCGGCAAAGAATCGATTTTACAAAACTAAACGGCCCAACAGTTTGGCGGTTCGCCGCCGCCGAGCGCGGCTAATGAGCGGCATTTTGATTTTGATAATTTTCACCATTGCAATTTTTGGCCTTTCTTGGTTTTTAAGCCAGCCCTTTGTTGTTATCAACAACCTTACTGTTTCCGGCAATTCACTGGTCGCCGCCAGTGACATTATCGCTGCGGTAAAAAATATTCTCACCGATTCTTATCTCGGTTTATTTACCAAAAGCAACATATTTATTTATCCGGAAAAAACTATCCGGCAAACTCTGACTGCCACTTTCCCAGCCATTAAAGATATCCGCGGCAATATCAAAAGCTGGCAAACGCTCCAATTATCAGTGGAAGAACGCGCGCCGTTCGCTTTATGGTGCCGAACAATCGATGCCACCGACTGCTTTTACCTTGACGACGACGGCCTGATTTTTTCCACAGCGGCGATTTTCTCCGATAGTATTTTCCTGAAATTCTCGGGCGGACAAATAAGTGCCAGTTCTTCGCCGATTGGCAAAAATTTCCTGCCGAGCGACGAATTTCGACGGCTCAATTTCTTTTTGGATTC
>JBBUFP010000010.1:0-11971 GCA_038056445.1 Patescibacteria group bacterium | reverse complement strand
TAACCTTTAATCAAGAAATCAGTCCCTATCTTTATCTGCCAATTTTGGGAGAAATCATTTACGCCTTGCCGATGGCCGCTTTTGGCGAAATTGGCGCGCCTTATGTTTTTCAAATTATTCAATTCAGCATTTTGATTTTATTTTCAGCCATCATTTTTGCTTTTACTAAACGCTGGACCAAAACGGACTTTCTGCCGGCGGCAGCGGTAATCGCTCTACTGGCGATTATGCCGTTGGAACGAGAAGTGCTCCACGGCGGTTATGTTGATGTGCTTGGTTTTATTTTTTCCATCAGCAGTTTATTTTTGATAATTGATAATGTTTTTGGCAATAAGTTCAGCCGTCAACAAATTATTTTAGCCGCTCTGCTGGCCGGTTTCGCCGCCAGCGTAAAGTACACTTCATTGTTTTTTGTCGGCGTAGAAAGCATTATTCTTCTCTGGGCATGGCGCAAAGAGTTAATTATTTATCTGCTAATCGCCGGCGCGGCAATGAGTCCTTGGTATGTAAAAAACACTGTTGTCTTTGGCAATCCAGTTTATCCAATGTTACAAGATCAACAATTCACCGAAGGAGTGGGAATGTTTATGGCTATTGATCGAACTTTGCCCAACGCCTTTATCTTTCCATTTTATAAATTTGGCCAATGGTTCACCCAGAACAATGAGTCCTCCAGCAATTTGGTAATCCTCGGCTATTTTATCGCTGTTTATGGATTAATTGCTTTGATGATAATTAGCCGGCGGAAATTATCACCAGCCGAAATCATTCTGTTTTTATCTGCTGAAATTTATCTGCTGGTTTTATTTTTCACCTCTCATCAAACGCGTTTCCTTTTGCCAGCTTTGATTCTTTTGCCGCCACTGCTAGCGATGCTGGCAGATAAAATGTTAAAAGAAAAACTCCAGCGCTGGTTTTATCTAGCCATTTGCGCCGCCGCTGTAATTTTACTGCTCGGCAATTTCCATTATTTCAAAGTTAAAAACTATTACCTGCTTGGTATTTACAACCAAATGGAATATGTCAAAAAGATTGGTGGGCAGTAACTTATTGTTGAAAGACGAAACGCTTGTAAAGAAAAAAGCTGCTGATGGCGATAAGCGCCGAGGAAAATACTTGGGCCAATAAATACCACCAGCGGAAAAAATCAACAAAAATATAAATTAGCAGAGTGTTGAGCAACAAATTAAAAAGAGAAATGGCAAAAAAGTATGATGCCTGTTTTTGCAACGCGCCATTTTCGGTTAAATAATTCTGAAAAGTCCAGTATTTTTGGAGCAAAAAACTCACCAGCCAAGCGATTAGAAACGACCAAACCGCCGCTAGTAAATACCATACCCCAAAAATTTCCACTAAAAGAAAAAGTGAAAAAACATTGGTGGCGGCGCCTACGGCGCCGCCAATTAAATAACGGGGAATGACAGAATGCCTAATTAAATCCATCCTTATATTCTACCTCGCCAGCAGCTTTTTGAGCAAAGCCAGCTCACCGGTAGTCAATTCCGGATTGTTGCCGAAATAGAAACCGTGGTGGTGGATATAATCGGCATTTGGGCACTCTTCGATTTTTATTACATATTTTTTATAAAACGGCTGGCGCAATATATTGCCGGCAATAATCGGTCTGATTTCCACTCCCGCCTTTTCAAAATTAACCCGATATTTTTCAAACGCCTCGCGGCTTTTGAAAATAAGCGGCACGGCGAAATTGGAAAAAATATCCATATGCGCAACGCGTAAAGCTAAAATGTGAGGATTTTTATCCATCGCCGGTTTCAGAGCGTAAAAATTCTGCTCGCGCCGACGCACCATTTTGTCCAAATGCGGCAGTTGGACATTGCCGACAAAACCATGAATATCGGTCGAGCGAAAATTGAAAGCTAAATCGTAAAAAGTATAGAAATCAAAAAAATCTTCCACCGCGTGCTTCTTTTTCAAATCTGCCCGCTGGCCAATCGGCAAATTCCGGCTCCAGCCGTGCGCCCGCGCCATTATCAATTGGTGAGACAACTTTTCATCGTCAGTAACAATCATACCGCCTTCAATAGTGGAAAGATGGTGGCCGACAAAAAAGGAAAAGGTGGCGGCTAAACCGAAATTGCCCAGAAGTTTACCCGCTGTTTTTGAACCAAGCGATTCGCAATTGTCTTCCAAAAAAATCACTTGGTGTTTTTTACAAAGTTTTTCTATCGCTTTTATATCATCGGCCAACCCTAAAACATTGGTAAGAAACAAGGCGTCAAGTTTGCCGAGATGTTTTTTCAAAGTCCGCGGCGATACATTAAGCGTCTCCAACTCGCAATCAATAGCCACCGGTTGAAAACCTAATTGGATAATTGGCATCACATTGGTAGACCAAGTAACCGCCGAAATGCCGACTCGCGCGCCAGCTTTTAACTGCCCGAGATTGATTAATGCCTGAAGCAAAACCAAGTTGGCGGTACTGCCGCTATTGACGAAGATGGCATATTTTCTTCCCTGCTTTTTGGCAAATGAATTCTCAAATTTCCGGGTCTCTTCGCCCATACTCAAAATATCGGCGCGCAAAATAAAATCAACCAGTTTCTTTTTGGTTTCCGGTTCGTTGTAAAAAGTTGATTTAACAAGTTTTATCATTTTTTCGGCTGTTTCGGTAATGATACCCCGAGTTTGAGTTTTTTGCAATCCGCTTCCAACATAATTCTGACCAGCTCTTTGAACGAAGTCTTCGGTTTCCAGCCAAGTTTTTTTCGGGCCTTTGAAATATCGCCCACTTGATATTCAACATCCGTGGGCCTTAAATATCTTTTATCGCATTCAATGTATTTTTTCCAATCCTTGATTCCGACCAAACGAAATGCTTCCTCCAAAAATTCCCTAACTGAGTGAGTTTCTCCCGTGGCAATTACATAATCATCCGGCTTGTCTTGCTGAAGCATCAACCACATCGCTTCTATATATTCCGGCGCGTAACCCCAATCGCGCCTAGCATTCAAATTGCCGAGATAAATTTTATCGCGCTTGCCAGCCAAAAGTTCGGCAATGCTAATGGTAATTTTTCTGGTCACAAAGTTTTCACCGCGCCGTGGCGATTCATGATTAAACAAAATGCCATTGCAAGCGAAAATTCCGTAGGCCTCGCGATAGTTTTTTGTAATCCAATAAGCAAAAAGTTTAGCTATAGCGTAAGGGCTCCTTGGCTCAAACAGGGTAGTTTCTTTTTGAGGAACCCCTTCTTTGGCTTCCCCAAACATTTCGGCCGTGGATGCTTGGTAAAATTTCGTTTTAACTCGCGAATCGCGAATCGCCTCCAACAACCGCAGTGTTCCGAGCGCCGCGACATCAGAAGTATAAAGAGGTATGTCAAAACTTATCCTAACATGGCTTTGGGCGCCAAGATTGTAAATCTCATCAGGAACAATCTTTTCTATTAACCGAGCTAAATTTGAAGTATCTGTTAGATCGCCGTAGTGTAAAAATAAATGCTCTTTTGCTTGCGTTTGCGGATAAATATGACTAATGCGTTCCGTATAGAAACTCGCAGAACGCCGGACAATGCCATGCACTTCATAACCCTTTTTAAGCAAAAACTCCGCCAAATATGAACCGTCTTGGCCAGTAATGCCTGTAATTAATGCCTTCTTACGCTTTTTTATATTTTTCATAATGTTATGTAATATAACACAAGTTGATGTATTCATCAATCTTTTTCTCCCAAGAAAATTGAGTGGCGAAATTTCGCGATTCAACCGACATTCTTTCGTAAAGTTTTTTGTCTTTTAAGATTCTGATGGCGGCATTGGCGAAACCTTCAATGTCGTCCTCGGCTACCAAAAAACCATTTTTGTTGTCTTTCACACTGTCTTCTACACCGCAATTTTTGCTGCCAACTACCGGCAAGCCGGCGGCGGCCGCTTCCGTGAAAACAATGCCAAAACCCTCAATATCATGACCGACATTAAATGACAGCAAACCAAATAATCTCGCCCCATGATAAAACGCCGCCAATTCTTCATCGGTCTCAACATTTTCAACAAAGAAAACTTTGTCTTTCAAACTAAGTTCATCAATTAATTTTTTCAGCCGATTATATTCTTTGTCGGTATATTTTTTCCCGACGATGACATAATGAAGGTCGGGAAAAACCGCCGAAACCTTTTTGAAAGCCGGAATGCTCCACTTGTAACCCTTGCGAAAACGAATTGAACCGACACTTAAAATGTAGGGTTGGAATTTTCTTGTTTTGGCTAAAAACTTTTCCGCCGGACTCGCGGTAAAAATGCCGAGGTCAATACCGGGGTTAATAACCAAAATGGAAAGTTCGGGGATTCGTTTCAAAATCTCATCGCGAGTAAAACGACTAATGGCGATAATTTTATCTGCCCGCGTGAAAGCAAATTTCGCCAAAGGAAAAAAGAACGGTAAATAAAGATAACGAACCGAGCCGGTGCCATTGGCGGTAATAATTATCCGAGCTTTACTGCCCAAAGAAAACAACGCCGCGATGAAGCCGTAAGGAAAAACATCAAAAGCGTGGACAAAATCAGCCGAACGAATCGCTTTCAAGATGGAAAAAATTCTGAACGGCGACAGAAACCAGCGCTTGGAAAGAAGCGGCAGCTCATCTGGAAAACCGCCGGCCTCGGCAGTTAACACTTGGACACTGGCGGGCAAAACGATTTTCAGCCGAGAAATTATATTCCGCGCCAAAACTCCCCCGCCGTTATGGGGGTTGGTATTGTGAATCAAAAAGCAAATTTTTGACGCTGTAATTTTTTCCAAAATTCCCAAAGTTTCCCGACCTGTCTTATTCCAAGAAAAAAGTTTCAATTGCTCGCGAGATTTTTCAACCAACACCGCGCGAAGCCCATCTGAAGAAGTAATTTTTTCCATGGCTTCGGCAATCTCTTTCGGCTCACGGGGATTTATCAAAATCGCCGCGCCGTTGGCGCCAAGTTCGGCTGGTCCAAAAATATTTGAGGTGATCACCGGCAGACCACAACTCATTGCTTCTAAAATCGGAAAACCCGTGCCTTCAACCAGGCTCGGAAACACCAGCGCCGCCGCCCGCCGATAAGCGTAAGATAATTGATTTTCATTTAAGTGACCGGTGAAATAAACTTTATCGGTGAGATTATTTTTCACCACAAATTGGCGGAGGGTCTCATAATACTCTCCTTCATTTTTCCCCCCTAAAACCAAACGCTCGAAAGCTTCCGGCCGTTTTTCCATAAAAAGCTTATAGGCTTTTATGATGTTCAGAATATTTTTTCTTTCTTTCATCGTGCCGGCAAAAAAGAAAAATTTTTCTGGCAAAACTATCGCCTGCTCCGGTAATTCGCAAATCTTTTTGAAACCGTGATAGACAAGGGAAATTTTGTCCGGTGGCACGCCAAAAAATTTAACCGTATCATTCTTGGTGGAATGAGAAACGGCAATGATATGATTGACGCGCTTAAGCGAACGCTGATGATACCAGCCAATAAAACGGCGGAATAGCCACTCCTTAAAATTTTTTGTTTTTAGATATTTATACGGATAATCGAGGGTGATTACGACCGAGCGCGGCGGACGCCAAAAAAACGGCAACACCGGCGTATTGAATAAATAAACATCACAAAGCGTCTTTCGGCGCAATCTTTCAAGCCAAAAACTGCCCTGTCCTAAAATTTCCATTCGCCAATTTTTTCCGGGCAAATCAGGCGGAGCAACTGGCTTTTCTTTGAGAAAAATAATGTATTCGTTTTTTTGGTCAACCGAAAGAAGCGCTTCTGCCCAACCAAAAATAATTCTCGGTAAACCGCCCGGTTTTTGCTCGCCATAAGGATGAAGAATGATGCCAATTTTCATGAACGCTGGTTATTTATAAAACTCAAAACATTATCCGCTCGTTTCTGCCAAGAAAATTCTTTGGCTTTTTCCAAGGCCCGTTGAGCTTTAACTTCACAAATAACTTGATTATCAAGAACAAAATTCATCTGTTTAATTAAATCAACCGTATCGTCCGGTTCATAAAAGATAACTTCTTCCGCCGAGACTACATTACCGATAGCCGGCGTCTTGGCGGCAATAATCGGCTTACCAGTCGCCAAATATTCAAATAATTTCATCGGGGAGGTTTCGCGGTAAGAATATTCGTCTTTTTTTGTCGCCGTCACCAACAGAAAATCGGCAGCGTTCAGCCAAAGAGGAATTTCTGAAAATGGTTGGATACCGGCAAAAATAAGGTTGGCTGGTAACTTTTTTTCTCCGGTAATCCGACTGAATTCAGCGGCATTGCCGCCTACCAAAATAATTGAAGCCCGCTCACCGACTTTTTCAGCAGCCGCCGGCAAAATGTCAAGGCCTTTCCAATTATAAAATCTGCCAACATACAAAAACACCGGCTGTTTGGGAAAATTTAATTTCTGCCTAACGGCTTCAGTGGTCGGTAAGTTTTCAAACATTTTGAAATCAATGCCGTTGGGACAAACAATAATCTTTTCCGGCGATAAATTGAAATTTTTAATCAAACTTGATTTTACTCCCTCACTCACTGCCACAATACCGGAAACCTTTCTAAAGAAAATTTTAGAAAAAAAACTTAATTGCTTGGAACCGTGAACTTCGGAAAAAACCAATCGGCCCAAAAACGGCAAGAGAAAAAATGAAAAATTATCCAAATCAATGGTGTAAATCACCGCGTTTTTTTCCAAACGCCGAAAAAACAAAAACAAAAAAGAACTGACGGCGAAGGAAAGCGCCGAGAGATTAAAACCTAACCAATTGTCGCCAAAATTCAAAACTGGAACCTGAATCGTTGGAATCGACTGGCGTAAACCATAAAAAGCTTGGGCGTCGCCTCGACCGCGATTAGGAACAACAAGCGTCAAACCGGCGCCAGCTTCAATCAGCGCTTCGCTCATTTTGGCAAGCTGAATACCGTGCGCCTTTGAAGTTGGCCATCTGATATTGGCAACATAATAAATTTTCATAACAAAAACTTTAACACATTTGTTGATTATTGAAAAGTGTTGCCAAATTAGTGGCCAGCAAAACTAAAGCGTGATTCTGGTCCACCGCCCGGCGGCAATCGGTGCCGTATTTTACCACCGCTATTTCGGGAAGAGCAAAAACAAATTTGATTCTCTCCGCTAAATCTCGGCTGTCATTTTCCTTGAAGCGAAACTCTGGCGGGATAATATCATTAAAAGCCGGACTGGAAACCAACGGCAATGTCCCGCAAGCCATACCTTCCAAAGCCGTCTTATCGTAATTACCTTTGGGCGTCAAATTCACTGATACGAGATGGGTGTTAAAAATCGCCGGCGTTTGTTCGTTCGGCACGGCGCCGCGGAAGAAAAGTTTGCCTTTCGCGCGAAGTACCGCCGAAGTTTTTTTAAGTTGCTCGAAATAATCGCTATCCTTCGCGGCCGCGGCGCCGTAAATGTCCAAAATAAAATCTATTTCCTCTTCGTCTAAAATCTTTGCCGCTTTAATCAACACCTCAACTTTTTTCAACGGCGCGAGCCGACCAATATACATTATACTTTTTGGCTTCCTGTTTATTTTCTCGTCCAGTTTGAAAAGTGTTGTATCTATGCCGGCCGGCATCCGTCGTGATTTTTTCGTTCCGGCGGTGTAAGCGAACGGCGAAGTGTGACAAACCACATCTGCCATGAACATTGCCCATTTGGTCAAAAAATTACCGCAAGTGTGGTTATACCAAAACGCCACTTTCTTACCCAAAATTTTCCAAAGCGGCGCGCCTAACAAAATATATTCTTGATTCATGTGAACGAAAACCGCTTCGTAATTTTTCCGCTCGCGCCAAATGTATTTGTAGAAATTAAAAAGGTATTTCACACGCGATCTGCCCTGCTCTTTACCCAAAGAAAAAACTTGAACATTCGCCGGTAAAGAATATTCACCCAGTTCTAAACAAATCACGGTGATTTTTTCAAAATTTTTCGCGAATTCCAACAGCCAGCGATGCATAAAACCAAGCACCGGGCCTGCTCTATCAATTTTTTGAGTAAGAATCAATAATTTCATTGCCATAAACACCTCTCAAGAGGTCCAAGTCCTTTCCGCTCTCAATTAGAAGTTCATTGTTCTTTGAGGCGGTAGCTTTAAAGAAAGCGCAGCCTTTGGAATTAGAAAACCATTTGCAATAAAGAGCCGAGAGCGCTTCAAAGTCCTTAATGAAGCAGTGGCCACCGGCGCCTCGACCACTTTTGTGAACCGGCCGAGCGTAACGATTGGGAATGTAAGGATCGGCTTTAACCGCCTGTTCAATCACCTGCCAATCGGCGCCAACCGCTTTAGCTAAATCATACATCAAATTGAAGAAAACAATTTGAGTATAACCGCTAGCATTGTGAATATACTTGAACAGCTCGGCTTCTTCGCTGGCGCAAATCAGATTGAACGGCGATTTCGGCAAAACCGACATCACTCGCTCGGCCGCTTTTTTGTGGCGGTTGGAATTTTCTGGCAGGCCAATAATATTTGAGAAAGGATTGGCTGCGTCCTCGGCTGCGGTTACTTCGCTGAGAAATTCCGGCGAGTGTAAAATTATCCGGTCGGGATATTCTTTTTGAATAATTTTAGCTGTCCCGGGCAAGATGGTTGATTTGACAACCGCGATTTTCCCAACACCAACAAGCTTAATCACTTCCCGAACAACACTGAAATCAAAACCTTTCGGCGTGGTCGGCGTCGGCACGGCAATAAAAACCATATCGCAATTTTTTATTTTTTCCTTATTGGCCGCCAGAGGCTTTTTTCTGGCATAACGAATCACCGAATAGCCCCGCTTTTCAAAATCATCCGCATAGTTTTTACCGATAAAACCTTGACCAACAAAACCAATTAAGGGTTTTTTGTTCATAATGGCAACATTCTACACGAAAAAACTTATTTGAATAGCCTGTTTATTTCAGCCACAAAACAATTTTTATCCCCAACCGAACAAATGGCGGCTTTCTTGCCACTCCGGTAAATTTCATCAATCACCCCAACATCGGAAGAAATAACCGGACAATCGGCCACGACGGCTTCGGCTAGTGTCATACCATAACCCTCATAAAAAGAAGTATTCAAAAAGACATCGGCGGTTTTGTAATAAGACGCGAGATTTTCCGTCCAGGGTTCAAAAACAACATTATCTTGCCTCGCCTTGCGGGGTCCGCCTTGGGCGAATAACTTTAAGTTTTTTTCAAGAGAACCAGCACCGACAATGATTAGGCCAGCGCGAGGAAATTTTTTAATAACTGCCCGCCAAACATCAATCGCCAAAGCGAAATTTTTCTCCGGCTCCAAACGGCCAGCGGCCAAAGCGATAAAATCAAATTGGTAATATTTTTTTCGCAAATCGTTTTCTGGGGAAACAACGGCGCGCTGGATTTTTGCTTCGTCAATTTTTATCGGCCTAATCTCAATTTTAGCTTCGGCAATTTTGAAACGAGAAATGAGATAATTTTTAATTCTGACTGACACCACTCTAATTTTATCCGCTCTGGGCAATAAAAATCTCGCCGATTGAAAACGCAAAAAATTCAATGTCGCCAACCGCCAACCAAGTTTCAAGCTGGTAAAATAAGGACTACCGATATCGGTATGAATTTGTAATTCCAATGGAATTTTAAATTTTCTTGCTAGTCGCCAGCCGACAAGTCCACATTCAAATGGATCTTGGGTAGTAATCAAACAATTTTCAATTTTCAACCCGCCTGCCGGACGGGCAGGTTTACAATTTTCAATAACAGATTTTCCAATACGAACAGCGTCAAAAATGTAGAAAAATTTTGAGAGTGAATTGGTTGAGTAAACGAAAGTATTGTCTGAAAGTCGTCGGTTGTCGGTTGTCGGTTGTCGGTTGTTTTTGGCAAAAACGATAATATGTGTTTCGCCAAAAAGTTTGCCGTATTCAATCATCCGCGCCCGAACAGCGCTATCTTCTTCAAAAATCTTCCGGTCAGTGGAAATCATTAAAAGTTTAGTGGGGTTCATTTTATTTTGCTATAAACCGTTAAAAACTCATCGGCAATTTGGCTCCAAGTGTGAGTCCAATTAAAACTCTCAATTTTTTTCCGACACTGTTCGTAATTCTTCTCGTCGGCTAAATACAAAATCTTGTCGGCAATATCATCTGTATTTTCTGGGTCCACAAAAATGCCAATATCTTTGAGACGGGCATAAAGGCCGGTCTCTTTGGTTAAAATAAACGGCTTATTATGCCGAATGGCGTCCAAAATAAAATTAGGGCTAACATCGCCCAGCGACGCCAAAATCACCGCGTGACAATGGGCCACCTTATCCATAAACTTTTCAAACGGTTTAGTGGCGTTATCATAGATAATTCTGGCATTTTTGACTTTGGCTTTATTAAACGCTTCCGCCAGTCGAGCAGAGTTTTTCCATTTAAGCGGCCGAGTGCCGGCAAGAAAGTTTTTTTCTGGTGACGGAAAAGACGGCCCTTTTGGACCATAATAATTTTCAACAATTGTAGTTTTCGCCTCATCAAAACCATAAACCGGCAACCAAATTCTTTTCTGCCATTCAGTGCTGAAAATTAAGCGGCTGGCATTGCGAACCGTCCATCGGGAAAGTTTAAAAACGATTTTTTCTTTGAAATTCAATTTGTCCAATCGCGTCTGATAAAAATCTTTGAGCAAAACCAAATCGCCGGTCCGTTCCACATACCATTCCCACAAAAAGTCGCCGCCGGTGCGAATGATAATTTTTTTACCCAAAAGCCGCGCCGCCGCCACGGCCGGCATTGCCACGCTAAAAGTGTCCAGCGCCACTACTAGATCAGATCTAGGAAAAGCTAGGAAACAGCGCAAGAAAAACCAGAGGTGTCGAAAACCCGTCGGCATTTTTTTCTCCAACCGATAAGTCAAAACTTTGACGCGGTGGCCCTTCGCCTCAAATTCCGCCTTAAGATTTTTAGCATATTGAGCCGGCCCTCCAATCTCGGGCGGGTATATCCCTGTGGCGATAACGATTTTCATTTAAAGTATATTACTCTATTCTGCGAGAATTGAAAATCAAACTTTGCTTAAATTATGAAAGTGTTGTATATTGTCTCCAGATTGGAGGTGATAATAATGGGATATCATAAAAACCCTGTTCCAGCTTATATTGACAATAATGTCTTCTTAGACCGACACGAAAAAGAAATCTGGTGGGAAGTGGCACAAAGAGTAGGTCATTTCATGGAAGAAAAATTTCTTGAAGCGCTTAACCCTGACAAAGACCCCTCATTGATTTTGCCTGATTGGTTTATTTCTGTCCGACTGGCAACTCCGGAAGAAGACCATCGGGGAATGGATGTGGTCGTAAGAATGGATGTCGGTCCCCTTTTTATCCAACTGAAAAGCTCTAGGACCAATGTTGACCGTTTTCAGTTGAAACATCGAGGTCGGACCCGCATCGCGATTATCGTGGTAAAACCGGAAGATTCGGTTACCACAATCCGCAAAAAGTTTTTTCAGGCCGCCACCAGAGAACGAGCCTGGCTTTGGAAAAGACGCCGGAGGGAGCAAGTTTCAAACGCGCCCACCATCATTGATTGGTAATCTGCAAACCGGGATGTCGAAAGGCACCCGGTCTTTTTTTTATTTGAATTTAAAAATGAATTTGAAAAATTTTCAGGTCTGTAATACTATTGATTGTAGGTTGCCGATGTAGCTGTTCCTGCCTGCCGGCAGGCAGGTTGGTAAGTCGTGGGATAAATCAATGTGCCGATGTAGCTCAGTTGGTAGAGCACGTCATTGGTAATGACGAGGTCTCCGGTTCAATCCCGGACATCGGCTTCAGGCTAATGTAACGCCGCCTTAGCTGTTTTGTCCCGATTTTTCAAAACAAGATTTTTTGAAAAATCGAGGATCCGCGAAAAAGCTTGCTTTTTCGGGAGTAAGTCGTGGTGTTAGTGCCGCCTTAGCTCAGTTGGTAGAGCAGCACTTTCGTAAAGTGAAGGTCCCCAGTTCAATTCTGGGAGGCGGCT
>JBBUFP010000009.1:10905-12817 GCA_038056445.1 Patescibacteria group bacterium | reverse complement strand
AACCGGCGGCGGCTATAGCAACCGCACCCGCGCCACCCAGTTTAATCCGGTTGGCTCGTCTCGCCGTTACCCGAACTTGCAGAAGAAAAGAATTTACATTCCAGAGCTCAAAAAATCCATTTCTTTAACCTTGTCCACCAAAGCCATCAGGACCATCAACAAAAACGGCGCTTACGCCGTCCTCAAAAAAGCGGGGTTGATTTAACGATTATTTTATTTGAAAACTCTGCCCGTCGGAGGTGAAAATGATAGTGCCGAGTTGGTCGGTGCGGAGAATTTTCGCGCCGAAGCGGCTTAAGGTGTCCATGGTCTCTTGATGTGGATGGCCGTAACTATTACCCTTACCGGAAGAAATGACCGCGTACTCCGGCGCGACCGTACCGACAAAAGCAACACCGGATGAAGTCCGAGAGCCGTGGTGTCCGACCTTAAGCACTTGGCAGTGAAGCGTCGCGCCGTCAAACGCCACGACATAATTTTCCATTGATTGAGGCGCGTCACCGGGGAAAATAATACAAGTGTCGCCATAAACCAGTTTGCCGATAATTGAGCCATCATTGGTCTGCCAATCAGCAACATCTTGGTCAGGAAAGAAAATATCAAAATGAACACCGCGCGCCCTATCAAGCCAGACGATTTGGCCGCGCCGGCCAAGAATTTTTTGAGCGTTTTCAGTTTCCACTGCTTTTTCAAATTCCTGGTAAATCGCTGTCTCCGGCTTGGTGCCAGGTTCCATCACCGCCGCCACAACAAAAGATTTAAGGACCTCAATAAAACCGGCGATATGGTCCTTGTCGGGATTAGAAACGATAAGCAGGTCAACAGAGCGATCATAAGCTGGCATTACCTCGCCCAACCGAGATAAAAGCGCCTTGCCCGGCCCGCCGTCTATGAGCACTTGGTTGCCATTGGGCGCTTCTATATAAATAGCGTCGCCCTGACCAATATCAAGAAACGCTACTTTCAATTCCCCGCCCCGTTCTTCGGCCAACAGCGCGCTCCAGATAAAAAAATTGGCAAAGAATAAAACCGCTAGAGTGCCGAACCGCGCTTTTTTAGCGAAAGTGTTCATAATTTACACCACAAAAAAACCATAAACGCTCTTGTTGCCGAAAACTTTTGTATTATAATACCATTGGTAGGATTATTAAGATAAGAAATAAAAAAATATGAATGAAAATAAAATTGTGAAGATTATTAAAGTTGGTATTTTAGCGTTTTCTTTCGCTACAGCCGGATTAGTGTTTGCTCAAACTGTGCCACCCGTGCCGCCACCGCCAAATATCAATCAAATCCGTCAGGACATCAAAGAGGTGCGCGAAAAAACCAGAGAAAAAGCCGGTGTTATTCGCACTGAAGTCAAAACCGAAGTGAAAAACATCCGAGCCGCCGCCACTTCTACTGGTAAAAATCGAGAAGAAGTCAAAAATGAAGTTAAACAGAGAATTGAGGATGCCGGCGATAAAATTAAAGAGCTTCGCGACGAGCGCAAAGCCCAAGTGGAATTGAAGCTTCAGGAAATTAAAGCTAAATATCAGGAAAAACGCCAGGCCCGCATTGCCGCTCATATTGAAAAAATCATTCACCGATTCAACGCCGCCGCCGAACGGTTAGAAAAATTGGCAAACCGAATTGAATCGCGACTAACTAAATTGGAAACCAATAAAGTCAAGGTAACGGAAGCCAAAGCTCTGTTGGTTGTGGCCAAAACCAAAATCCAGACAGCTAAAGACGCCATCGCTAAAATCAAACCGGCCACTGATACCGCTTTGTCAGCCACTGATGTGAAAGTAGCTTTTGAAACTGTTCGCCCAATTATTGAGGACGCTAAAGACGCCCTTAAAGACGCCCATGCCGCTTTGGCGGATGCCATCAATTCCATTAAACCTGGCCTAAATAAAACGGCCACCAC
>JBBUFP010000009.1:4564-10805 GCA_038056445.1 Patescibacteria group bacterium | reverse complement strand
TATGGAACCAAACGCAACTCAAACTTCAGAAAATCGGCCAGCCGGCCCGGTCATTGGCGCGGTGATTATCATTTTGATTTTGGTGGTTGGCGCTTTATATTTTTGGGGCGCTAAATTGAATAAAGAAGCTAATCAAACGCCAGAAGATATTCTGAGCGCCGAAGACCAAACCTTGAATCAATTGCAAACCCAAAGCACCTCCACCGAGGTTAGCGATATTGATAGTGATTTGAGCGCCACCGTCTTGGATGGTTTAGACGCCGATTTGCAGAGTATTGATAAAGAATTGGCGAAGTAAATTTTTCTTCCGATAAATTATGACGGAACCAAAACGAAAAGCTAGTGTCAAAGAGCTGGCTGATTCAATGGTGGAAATTGAAAGCGAATTAGCGACGGAAAAATTAGCACACCACCGAGCTCATATTCTCAAACATCTTAGCGCGGAAACCGAAATTGCCGGTTTTCGTAAAGGTTTCGCGCCGGAAAAAATTATTCTGGAAAAATTCGGCGAGATGGGCGTTTTGGAACGAGCAGTCGGCGCGGCTTTAAACGAAGTTTATCCCGAGCTTCTGCTGGAACACCGGATTGACGCCATCGGCCGACCGGAAATTACTATCACCAAACTCTCGCCCGGCCAACCGGCCAGTTTCAAAATTAAAACGGCGGTGGTACCGAAATTTACTCTGCCTGATTACAAAAAAATCGCCGCCGCAGTAAATGCGGAAAAAGAATTGCTACCCGAAGTTTCCGACAAGGAAATTGAGGAATTGCTAATTCGCTTGCGCTATCAATTGGCGGGCAAAAATCCAGCCGAGAAATTGACCGCCGAGGAGGAAAATAAACTGCCAGCCATCACCCATGAAGTAGTCAAAAAACTCGGCGATTACACCGATGTTGCCGACTTCAAAACAAAAACCAAAATCGCGATACTGGAAGACAAAAAGCGCCAAAACCGCGAAAAGAAACGATTGGCGATTTTTGACGGCATTTTGGCAAAAACCGCTATTCCCCTGCCGCCAGTGCTTATTGAAAATGAAACCGATTATCTGGAAGCTCGCTTTACCGATGATTTGAAAATGATGGGCAGTAATGTGGAAGAATATTTGAAAAAAATAAAAAAGACCAAAGAAGAATTGCGGCGGGACTTACAGCCGGGCGCCGAGAAAAAAGCGCGAACACGATTGATTTTTGAAGCCATTGCCGCAACGGAGAAAATCACCGCGCCGCCGGAAGAAATTAAAAAAGAAACTGAACACATTTTGTCGCACCACCGAGACGCTGACCCAAAAAAAGTAGAGGTATTCGCCGAAACTATTATAAAAAACGAACTGGTCATCCAGTTTTTAGAGAACCAGAAATAATTTTGCGACATGATATAATGTCGCTATGGAACTAACCGAATTAGCCAAACTGAAAACAGAATTTTTGGAACATTTGGAAATTGAAAAAGGCCGTAGCGTCAATACGGTGGAAAATTACGATCGCTATCTGAACCGATTTCTAAAATTTTCCCAAGCGAAAAATCCGACCGACATCACCGACGAAGCGGTGCGCAAATTTCGGTTGTGGCTGAATCGCCAACCGGCGCTCGGCGGCACTTTAAGACAAAAAACCCAAAATTATTACCTAATCGCTCTGCGAATGTTTTTGAAGTATTTGATAAAGCGAAAGATTAAATCATTGCCGCCGGAACAAATTGAATTGGCGCGAGTCGGCGAACGGCAATTGGATTTGATTTCCCAAGAAGAGTTGGAGCGACTGTTGGCTGCGCCCGAGGGCAACGATTTGCGAACCCTGCGCGACAAAGCGATTTTAGAATTGCTTTTTTCCACTGGCCTGCGCGTCACCGAACTCTGTTCCCTACCCCGCGATTTGAACTGGCGCGCGCCGGAAATTTCCGTCCGTGGCAAAGGCGGCAAAATCCGTCTGGTTTTCGTTTCCCCGCCGGCGCGCGAAGCGGTTCAACGATATTTAATGGCGCGCAAAGATATGGAGGAAGCGCTTTTTGTGAGAACTGACCGATTTAAAGAACACCTGCCTAACGGCAAGACGGGCAATCAGGCACTGAACAGGCGTTCGGTGGAAAGAATCGTAAAATTTTACGCCATTAAAGCCGGCATTTCCAAAAAAGTTGTGCCTCATAGTTTGCGTCACCTTTTCGCCACCGACTTATTACGCAACGGCGCCGATTTGCGCTCAGTCCAGGCCTTGCTCGGCCACGCCAACATTATGACCACTCAAATTTACACTCATGTCACCGACAAACACCTCCGCGAAATCCACCAGACCTTTCACGCTAAGAATAGAAAATGAGAAGTCGTTTCGGCGGGACAGGAAAATTTTTTCCGCCCCTTCCCCGAAACAGGGTGGGCTCCGACGCGTGTAAAAATTTTGCCATTCCGTCTTCGTTATTACATCAAACAAGCTTGCCTGCGGGCTATACTCAAAGGCGAGGGCTTCGCTTTAAGTTTTCGTTTTGGTGAGGCGAAGCCTCCTCTGGTGACTTGGAGGCTTCGCCTCCAAGTCAGACCTGGTAATCAAATCCGCCATATCCGCCCAAGCCACTGCTTGAGGGTTTAAAAAATTTTAGAAAAAACACTGACGACCAAGGCAGTATTCTGGACTTTTTTATTCGTTGTGCTATGTTTTTGGCGGTGAGTAAGTTGACAATTGAATAAAGAAGATAATGAAAACGCCAGTTTTGTACTATGTGCCAATTATCCACTCCATTGAAGATTACGGTTCGTTAGGGCCGGCAATAGCCGGGGCATTTGTGAAAAAAGTGGGGAACGCAGAGTTCGATCGGCTTCAAAAGACCATTCACGAATATTGGAAGCTGATCGAAGGGAGAATTGAACAAGCAATCGGGAATGTGCGCGGCCTCATCATCTACCAAGATGGTTTTCCCGCGGGTGAGCGCGAAAAAGTTCTGAAGCTCTTCGAATACATGCAAAGCGATCATCCCGAAAGTCCAAATTTCCGATTGGTAAAGAAACTTCTTGCGCAAGGAGCAATACTTGAGGGGACGGAAGACCCTCATTTGCTGATTGAACAGCTACGATTGTATCAACGCGCGGTAGAGGTTTCTTCCCCCGATAAGCAAGAAAGCATTCTCGCCGCAGGGGCCGCTCGCTCGCGAGAACTTGTAAGGATACGCGATAAGTCCATTGCCAAAAGAATTCGGGACACGCTTCCCGCATCGGGGAGAGGCATTTTGTTCATCGGGCGAGACCACGACGTGATAAGCGAACTGGAGAAGTCGCCGGAGAAATTTACCGTCATCTCTCTTTAACCTGATGAGTGTAATGTCTTTTATTGCCGTCAAGACCGCTGATATAAAAAACCCGAAGCTACTAAGCCGCGGGTTATTTTTTTATTGTTTTCTCTTCTTGCATGGGAAAAGGGGGGAAGGTGTATTGATTTTCTTCTTATTCTTTAGTACTGTAATCTTAGAATGAAAATCCTTAACAAATGGAGGTACGCAATGAGACATATCAAAGGGCTGGCCGATATTAAGACCCACAGCACGCTTGATAGAGGAAAACGGTTGGTGAGCGTCGCAAGAGATTGGCATCGAGTCGAGAGAAGTAGCTCCCCGGAAAATGAATCGTGGGACGGAAGCATTGGCCGCATGATGTTTAAGAGAAACACAAAAGCGCTAAAGGCGCGGAGATTCCCTCCATGTTTGTTCCAGGACATTGCATTAAAGGGGAAGATTCTGGCGACAGAGATTGCCCAAGTGCGAGAATTTATCTCTGAAATAGAAATGTTCGCGGATGAAGGAGTATCCGGGGCACTTGCTGAGCTTCAACATCTTAGGGCGAAACTTTCGCGATTGGAAGGTAGCGTGTGAGGGCGCAATATCATCCGCGTGGGCAAGTTTGTCCACGCGGATTTATGTTTGATGGGCATGTTTGAATGTTTGATGTGTTTGATGGGCATCTTCCAACATGCCATATGTTGGAAGATGCCCATCTGGTTTATTTTCTTTTCTTCAATGGTGAATTTCAGGAGGAGTGCCTCAATTTTACAAAGAATGGTGGCTGACGCCATTTACCGCCATTTACACGCCATTTACATCAATAAAAAATAATTTACAAATTAAAAGGAATTTATTTTATTTAAACACTCGTTGCAAGTAACATTCTCTTTAGAAGTACATGATAGATTATTTTCATCTAACAGAACGCCACAAAGAGTTTTTCCAGATTTTTTCGGCATATCATCTTTCGTCGTAACCCTAAGAGGCCCTCCTCGATGTTTTCTAGTCTCAAAATGAGTTTTTATTGCTTTTTTCATATTATTAGATGTGATTTTTTAATATTAATGACAATTTAATACAGTCCCTCCATCACTATAAGAGCATGAAATTGTCGTGCGGTAAGAAGAATCTACACAACTCCAGATAGTTCCTCCATTACTGTATGAACAGGATATTGCACTTTTAGCTGGAGGAATAAAAGATGGTGGCGTAGCAACTTTATTTACAGACGCATTATATGAATCTTGGTCTGCTATGGCGGCAGAATATAATTGTGGAAGACGGTTAAGGAAGTCGGTGATATCAGATGGTGTTCGGTTTACTGAAAAATAAGATAGGGTTTGCGACTGAAAATTGGATAGCTCTAACCTATAACGGTTAATTGCCTCGTTGGTAGCATTCCGTGCCGTAGTAATTCTTTCCGTGCGGAGTGTTGTAAGTCTGAGAAGTAATAAGAAACGCTCATCCGTAGTGCCTGAATCACTAATCAATTTTGCTATGTTGTTCATGCCATCTATATCAGCAGTAAACATGTCTCTGTATTGGGTTAAAATTGAAATTAACTTGGTATGTGTACTCAAGGCACTATCTCTAAAGGCAACCTGAGTAACGATATTTTCGGGCGATTCATAAGGTTGCCGTGCTTCGGCTTCACTATTTTTGCGGACCCACTGATTACGTTCTTTTCTGTAAAATCTTTTGTCCCCTAATTCATTAGTAATTGTGAGATTTGCCCACCCTTTTTGGTCTGCTTCTAGAAAATAACGATACTCCAAATCAACCCATGATTCTTTTGGCACTAGATCAGCATATCTTCCATATTGATTTTTTACTTTTGACTGGTTGCTATCAAAAACAGGGGCTGGAATTTGTTTTTTCTTTAGTTCGTTAACTTCCTTTTTTAGCTTCTCAACCTCTGCGGTCTGATCAATTATGTTAAGTTGTTTTGAGGGACTTGAGGTGGAGAATTCTACGCCTAAATTATTTTTAGGAATATTTATTGTTTTTTCTATTTTTACTTCTGACGCTCTTTTAAAAATTTTCCAAGTGAAAGGATTCCACCACGCGGCAAATGTAATTTGCGGAATAATTAACGCGGATAAAATTAAAATAATTAGGAATTTTCTCATAAAAATTTAATTAGAAAGTTAGTAATTGGAAATTAGAAATTTCTTTTATATAAACCTATACCTTCCCCACCAAAAGTTAATCTCGGAGGCAAACTTGGAGGCGAAGCCTCCAAGTCACCAGAGGAGGCTTCGCCTCGTTTGACTAAATTCTCCCTTTGAAAAAGGGAGGGGACCCCGCCAAGGCGGGGTGAGGGATTTAAAATCCCCCGCCCTTCGGGCACCCCCTTTTTCAAAGGGGGATTTTTAGCGGAAAAAATTTTTAACTTCTGCCGAAGTTTTGCAAAATCTGATAAGATATCCACATGAAAATCATATCGTGGAATGTGAATGGCTTGCGAGCGAATGTGAGAAAGGGGGGTTTTGATTGGTTAATTAATTCCGGTGCTGACATTTTTTGTCTTCAGGAAACCAAAGTCCATCCCGACCAATTGCCAGGCGGCGTTCGCCAGCCGTCCAGTTACCACGCCTATTTTGACCACGCCAAAATCAAAAGCGGTTACAGCGGTGTCGCGGTTTACACCAAAATTGAGCCGAAAAAAGTGGAATACGGCTTGGGTGTAAAAGAATTAGACCAAGAAGGTCGGTTTTTAGGATTATTTTTTGAAGGCCTGCCCGACCCGAAAGGGGCGGGATTTGCGCTTTTTAATGTTTATTTCCCCAATGGTGGTGCCGAACCAGAGCGGCTGGCTTTCAAACTGCGCTACTATGATGCTTTTCTAAAATATCTTGAAAAAATCAGGGAAAAAGAGCCTAACATTATCTTTTGTGGCGATATTAATACGGCGCATCAGGAAATTGATTTGGCTCGGCCAAAAGAAAACGAAAACAATACCGGTTTTCTACCAATTGA
>JBBUFP010000009.1:0-4464 GCA_038056445.1 Patescibacteria group bacterium | reverse complement strand
CAGGTGCTTTGAAAGGTTGGCTCTCTAACCAAAAAGGCACATAAGTTCATTTAAAGAGAAACCGCGCATTTCTCTTTTGAAGGACCAACTTGAAAAATTTCGTAAGGAGCATAAGTATCCTCAACCACTTAAAAACCACTTTTAATCACACGGATACTAACCAAACGAAACAATCTCGGCGGTTCCTTCAACCCACAACCGCCGATGTAAGGAAAAACTTCCAAACACGGCGGTTTTTTTATTAAGAAATGGGCTCCGAGAACTAAATTTTAAAAATTCCTTAACCCCACCCCGCCATGGCGGGGTGGCACGCCCCCACCTAGAATTTTTAAAATTTGTTCTCTTCGCCCATTATTAATGAACCCAATATTTGTCCCGTATTTCTTTGACGATTTTTTCTTCTTCTTTTGCCTTTTTGTCTTTTGCCGTTTGGCCAACTTTTTTTAGTTCCCCATCGGAAAGTTTTGCTAATTCCCCCGCCTTTTTTTCCAAATAATCAGCCGTATTGAGCTTCGGTTCTTCCAGCACTTCTTCTAATAAAGCGTGTAAAATAAAGCCAATTTTTGGTCCCGGCTCCAAGCTGGTGAGTGTCATAATCTTCTCGCCGTCGATTTTCAGCATATTGACGGAAATTGGGTCACGCGACGCTTCTTCCACCATCGCCTGATATTTGCGCAAACGGTAAGGACTTTCTTTCGGTCGGCCGGTGCCAATCCGATCGGCGGCGCGAACATCCATTAAGTGCCAAATGTTTTCCGGCCCGACATTTCTAATCATCCGCCGCACCGAAGATAAGGTAATCACTTCGGTGTCGGAGAAAAACATATGCCAGCGCACCAACTTAACCACATTATCAATGGTTTTTTTGGAAAATTTAAGACGCGAAAGAATTTTTGTCGCGATTTTCGCGCCAATAACATCGTGGCCATAAAAAGTCCAATCTTTTTTTTCCTCTGACCAACGACGCGTCGGTATCTTGCCCAAATCGTGAAGCAATGCAGCTAATCGGACTTCAAAAACAAAATTTCTTTTGGCGGCGTGCTGAAGTGTGCGCAAAGAATGTTCCCAAACATCATAAGAGTGAGCGCTGTTTTGTTTGACACCAATCCCCTTTTCTAATTCCGGTAAAACAAATAACAAAACACATAAATTATGGCTTAAAATAAGGGCTTTTTGAGGATTATCTGATAATAAAATTCGGGAAAATTCATCGCGAATTCGCTCGGCGGAAATATTTTCTAGATGGCGAGCATTGGCTTTTATTGCCTCACTGGTTTTATTTTCAATGGCAAAATCCAATTCGGCGCTCAAACGAATTGCCCGTAAAATTCGCAAAGCATCTTCGGCAAAACGCTCCGCCGGCTCCCCTACTGCCCGGATAATTCCCGCCTTTAAATCTTTTTGGCCGCCAAAAAGGTCAACCGCCACCACTTCACAACCAACTTCGGTTTCTTTTTCAATTTTCAAAGCAATAGCATTCATCGTAAAATCGCGCCGCTTGAGGTCATCGTCCAATTTTTTACCGAAAGTGACAGCGTCAGGATGGCGTTTATTAGAATATTTTGCCTCTAATCGGTAAGGCGTCACTTCTACTACCTTAAGCGTTTCATCCAAGGACGCGTCCGAAACACTTTCACTGACCACGCCAACCGTGCCGTATTTGTTTTCGTAAAAAGTATTGGGAAAGATTTTCATTATTTCATCCGGCGTGGCATTAGTGGTGAAATCCCAATCTTTTGGTTTTTTTTTGAGCAATAAATCCCGCACGCAACCACCGATTAAATAGGCCTCAAAACTTGATTTTTCAAGGGTTTTTGCCACGGTAATAATTTCTTTTGGAATGGCAAAAATAATTTTTTCGGCTGAATTTTTCATTCAACAATTGTATTACATCTTTGGCATTTCCGCTAATTTGGCGTATGATTATTCAACGCCCTCGTAGTGAAATGGATATCACAACAGCCTTCGAAGCTGTCGTTGCAGGTTCAACTCCTGCCGAGGGCAAAAAATTTTGCGATTTTTTCTTTTTAAGTTATACTTATTTTTTAAGCGGGTATGGTTTAGTGGTAGAACAGGAACTTGCCAAGTTTCAGACGGGAGTTCGATTCTCCCTACCCGCAAAGGTCAACAGGTCATTTTATTTTGTCCTTTAGAAAATTAAAAGTGTCCTATAGAATGTCCTATAGAAAATGGCTTAAAATCGTGATTTTTTATTAAAATCTGTGGATAAGTTTGGGGATTTGTGGATAAAGGACATATAAAGGACAACATTGTCCTATAGAAAAATGAAGAAATTTACTTCGGAAACCCAAAAAATTGGCCAGTTGGGTGAAGATGTCGCCGTAAGGTTTCTCATGAAACAGGGTTATGAAATTATTGACCGGAATTTCACCAAAAAATGCGGTGAATTGGACATAGTTGCGAAAAATAAGGATAAAATTCATTTTGTAGAGGTCAAAACTGTTTCATGTGAAAACTTTTACCGACCGGAAGAGAATGTTAGCCCTAGAAAATTGAAACGGATGGCGCGAGCTATCCAGATTTATATGGTTCAAAAGCGTGTTTCATATGAAACAGATTGGCAAACTGACATTATTACTGTTATTCTTGACCCGACAAACAAAACGGCGAAAGTAAATGTGTTGAAAAATATAATAATCGGGGCGTAGTATAGTGGTAGTATATATGCTTTGGGAGCATAAGGTCCGAGTCCGATTCTCGGCGCCCCGAAAAAAGTTTTAATTGGATGTTACACATGAAACATGGAAAATAAACAATTTCAAAGGAAAATTGAAGATTTTACTTGCGAAAAGTGTGGAACAGAAGTCAAGGGTGATGGTTGGACCAATCATTGTCCTAAATGTTTGTGGAGCAAACATGTTGATGAAAATCCTGGCGATAGGGAAGAAACCTGTGGTGGCTTAATGGCACCGGTGGGTATTTTGAAAAAGAGTGCTGACTATTTTATCACTCATCAGTGTCAAAAATGCGGTTTTGAACGGCAAAAAAAACTGGAAAAAAACGATAATTTTGATGCCTTGCTCACGATTTCTGTGTAGGCAGTAGACAAATATGCGTGTCTCGAGAAAGTGGTGCCCGAGAAAGAGTTTTGCTAGTTAACCTTATTTAATTCTTTTACTAATACCTCGGTTAGCGCCGGAGCGAGAGTTTTTTGAAAACTCTGGAGTCGTTCGTTGAGGTCGCCGCTTAAAAAACTTTCCAAATTCATAGTCATTTCTTCATTCAAACTTCTTTCAATGTGACCAATGGTAATGGCTTGAAGTGAACGCTCGCTAGTGTTATTGGCATCAGTCGCGGTAGCGATAACGCCAATTAATTGACCATCGGTACCGACAATCGCGCCACCTGAAGCGCCTTTTTGAGCAACAATGCTGCCACTAACAGAAAATAGGTCAAAAGTGTTTTCTTTAAAGGTAAATATTCCGTCAATTGTTCCAACAGAAGAAGCGATGTAAAGATTTTGCTGAATATTTATACCACCCAAAAAACCAGCCGGATAACTTGCCAAAACTACTGGCGTGCCTTTTTTATAGCCATTTTCTGTTGGGTTATAGGCTAAAGAAGGGAAACTGTCGGGTAATTTTTCTTCGGCAATAGCTCTGGTAATTAATAATAGGGCGTAATCATACTGACCGGTGCCGAGCGGTTCTTGAGCAGTAATGTCACTGGCGTGTTCGTTAATCCAGCGCGGGGAAACATAGAGTAAATCGGCGGTATAACGCGGGTAAGCCGGACTACCGGTACGAATAACACAAGTCAAAAAGTCGGGAATCATATAGTTTTTGAGCAAAAAATATTGGCCAATATGAGCATTAGTTAGAATTACACCTCTCTTGTCAATTAAGACGCCGCTACCGGAAATTGGTTTAAACAAACCGCCAATTTTGGTAGTGCAGATGATATTGACCAATACCGTTCGAACTTTTTCATTTAATTCGTTGAAGTTTATCCCGATTTTGTCTTGCAAAATCAAGGATCCCCGACTCAAGTTTTCTTGAGTCGGGATTGGCTCCGATATTTTTGGAGTGGACGGTTTTTTCTTGTCGGGAATTATTTTTTGTGTTGTAGTTGAAGCTGGCTTTTCTCCAATAATAGAGGTGGTTGCTATGGGAGGAGAAATGTTTTCTGTTAAATTTGCTGGCGGGGGAGTGGCAACGGAAAAAATACTGATAATCAGCCCCAAAAAAGCAGCGAACAATGTTTTAAAAAAGTCAATCAGATTCATTCTTTTAATCTTACCAGAGACGCGAAATAAAGTCGTTTGACTTTTTTCGGCAACAGTTTTCCTTTTCTTGCTATTATTTAAATTTAGGTATACTTAGGCGCGGTCGATTAAAAAAACAAATCGGCAAAATATGAAAAAAGAACCAAAACCAACGACCCCTACGACTCCGCCTGTGCCTCCAACAGAAGAGTAGATTTTAGATAAGCAAAAATCCCCCC
>JBBUFP010000008.1:5733-9431 GCA_038056445.1 Patescibacteria group bacterium | reverse complement strand
TGCGTAAAAACATTTTTCATGTTCACCTCCAACTAAAATCATACGCTAGTTATTATTTTTGGCAAGCGAGTTATCAACAAATAATCACTTCTAAAAAAGCGTACCGGAATTTTTGGTTGATTTTTCGACTACAGATTTTTTCAAAACCTTTTCTTTGAATGCCTGGCCGGCCGCTTCGCGGTAATTGCAATAGTCGCAGAGCTCTGCGGGAGATGGAAGCTCGTCAGAATCCAGACACTTTTTTATTTCAAAAAGAGTTGGTTCTACCCAAGTAGTCGCACCGGTATAGGAAATAATCTTTACATCGAATTCAAGCTTCGCATCAAAGGCTTCCTTGTCGGTCTTTCCGTTCACATAGACAAAATAGCCAGTGTCAGAAACTTTGAAATCGTTTTGCCGAAACAGCCATTGATAAGTTTCCATCTGGCGTTTGTAGCCGTCCTGCCACTTTGCATCAAGGTTCACCTCCCCATCCTTGCTGGTTGCCTTATAATCAACGATAATAAGCTCGTCCGTTGGATACACCCACACATCATCCACTCCGCCACGGACAAGGAAACCTGTTGGTTTATGGAAAAAACTTATTCCGGCACGGAGCGAATCGCGCCATTCTTCCATTTTCGGATGGCTGAAAGGCACCGCGTCAATCCCGTACTTTTTCATAAGCGGATGAGCGGTCTTCTTGGCACGATGTGTGTCAAATTCTTTCTTCAAGAGCTTATCAACGGCGCTGTTGAGGCTGAACGGGAATCCCGGCGGACGAGCCACACCGAGCTTATTGTCAATATAAAAACAGCGCTGACATTCCAGAAACAGATCAATCTTTGAGCGCGAAAGTTTCCAATTAGGTCCGCCGTAATTCCAATTAGTTTTTCGGTGAGGTTTGTAATATTGGGACATAACACCAGTTTAAAATTAAAAAAGGAAAATGTAAACAAAAAAGCGAGAGTAAAGCTAATTACTCTCGCTTCCGCGAAAAAACTAAAATTAACATTATTAATTAGCTTTAAACATCGCCATTACTGGCTGATTGGCGCTGTCAAGAATGGGCATGTCTAGTTTCGGGTCAAAAGCGCGGTCGCCATTGTCGGCGTGAAGCATAGCGAAGTAATTGCCACCGGTCATTGTGCCACGCAAAAGTTCTACCTTGCCTGCGCCAGTACCAGCGTCAAAAAGTTGAGCGCCCAAAATCTTACCCAACTTACCCGCGCCGTCAGCCTCGTGAATCACCACCCAAGCCATATTGGTCAATATCACCTGCTCCACCGCCACCTCAATACCAGCCACTTGTTCTTTTACTGAAATTGAATTACCGGTGTTCAAATTCCCTATTGGCGTTTGATTGGTTTCTTTATCGGCATTATCGGCGGTTTTTTTGTCTTTTATTTCGCCGTCTGGTGTGACATTTTTCTGCGTCCACAACCAACCACTACCAAGACCCAAAGCGAAAGCGACAACCGCGATAATAATATAGGTGCTAAGTTCGCTCTTTGGTGTCGCTGACTGAACCGGCGGAGTGTAGGGCAAATTTTTATTGAAATTGTTCATGATGTTTTTTTATTTAATAATTCTTTAGGCAATATAGCGCAATTATTTTAACCGCACAAGAGCGTTGCCTCATCACGCACCATTTTAATTTTTTCGTCACTCAAGCCGATAAATTTCAAGGGGCCGGAATCAGCCTTCACTTCTTGACACAGCACTACGCCGTTTTGCAAAAGATTTTGTTTTTCCGAAATGCCCAATGTCGTCAGGCAAGTAATCGGGTGTAAATGAGTGCTCTCAATCAACTCCTGCAAGTTGCCGCGCGCCGGATAACTCCAACCAATCATCGCCACTTTGGCGCACAAACCGTAGCTGATGGCGCTCTGACTAAACTTGGTGTTGGTAATCAGCCAGCCTTCATCTAATTGCCGCCGCCGGCCGTAATCAAAATATTGGGTGCTCAAATCTTCAAAACGAGCTTTGACATAGAGCGCGACCTTGAGGTCAGTTTTTTCCCCAATCTGATTATGAAATTTTAATTCAGCCATCAATAATTTTTTATCGTTCCAAGCTATCACATCAACCTCGTGCTCGGCGCAACCACCTTTAATCATCTGGTCATTCAAAACATTAAAACCTTGAGCTTTGAAAATTTGGCCGACAAATTTTTCAAAAGGAAAACCAGTGGGTCCGAGACCCAACAAGGCGCGGCGCAGAGAGTAACGCGCCGCCGAGTGTTTTTCAGTTTCGCTCAAAAGCCGGTGAGCGCGCTGGTAAATCAAACTGGTGCTGGCGCCCTCGTGAATTTCCCGCTCCACTTTCTCGGCCACTCTTTTCACCAACGGCAACGAAGCGCCGGATTTTTTCAGCGACTTTTCCAACTTGCGATAATCAAACGGCTCCACTTTACCGTTAGCTTTTGTTATCAAAATTCCCTGCTTGAACATGACAACATTATACAATAATTCCGCCACCAAGACATTCTCCAGTTTTTGTATAAATCACCAGCGACTGGCCAAGGGCGATAGCAGTTTGGGATTTTTGGAACTTTATCTGCAGGCAGTCAGACTGCCACAAACTTGTGGCAGTCTGACTGCTACAGCTCTTGATTTTGATTTCCTGCAAAGGTTGCCGATAACGGAATCTTGCCAACAAAGGAAACTTGAACTTGGGAGCTGGACTCCCACTTGGGAGTCCAGCTCCCAAGTTGCCCGATATCCAATTGACATCGCGCAAAACCACTTCATTTGGGAGCTCAACTCCCAAGTTAGTCGTATAGGAAACAGTAATGGTATTTTTTTTAACATCTTTGGCAATAATGTAATAAGGCGCGTCAGCGGGAGTTTTTTTGGTAATAGTGAAACCGTGTCGTTGGCCGTTTGTAAGGAAAAAAACACCATTGTGCCAGCCAATTTCTTTTCCGTCTTCATTCAACACCTTACCGCGTTTCGGCTTCAAAAAATGCGAAAGAAAATCCGGCAAGTCCACTTTGCCAACAAAACACAAACCTTGGCTGTCTTTTTTCTCGGCCGTTGGTAAACCGAATTTTTTCGCCAGCTTTCGCACTTCCGGTTTTGTAAGGTGACCAATTGGAAAAAGCGTCCGCGAAAGTTCTCGTTGGGTCAGCGTCCACAAAAAATAAGTTTGGTCTTTTTCCGAATCTCTTGAAACTTGTAACGTATAACGTATAACTTGTCCCGATTTTGCTTTGCAAAATCGAGGATCCTCGATTTTTGTAAACAAAAATCGGGAGGCATAGTGTCCTGTAGCAACAAAGTCAGCTCCATTTTTTACGGCGTAATCAAAAAACGCGCCAAACTTAATATAACGATTACACATTACATCCGGATTGGGTGTTCGGCCGGCTCGGTATTCGCGAATCATATAATCCACCACCTCCTTTTTATATTCTCGCGACAAATCCAAATCGCGGAAAGGTATGCCCAAATGGGCGCAAACTCGCATCGCGTCCAACCGGTCTTCCTGCCAACCACACGGTCCCCAATCCGGATGCCAACCCTTGATGAAAACGCCAGTCACTTCATGGCCAGCTTTTTTCAACAACGCCGCCGAAACAGAAGAATCCACACCACCCGACAAACCCACAAACACCTTTTTCTTTTTTGCTGATTGACTATTCACGAACTAAATGTTAGTTTAATTGACGGACAAAAGCAATCAGTACACACAGCACATAATGAAAAAAAGACATT
>JBBUFP010000008.1:0-5633 GCA_038056445.1 Patescibacteria group bacterium | reverse complement strand
GGCGCGGCGGCGATTGACAGCGTTAATCCCTGCGCTTTTTCGGTTTTACTTATTACCATTGGTTTTCTTTTGAGCTTGGGTTTCAGCCGCAAACGAATTTTCCTGATCGGCGGCATTTATATTTTCGGTGTCTTCATCGCTTACATTTTAATAGGACTCGGCATTCTCCAAACCCTGACAGCTTTCGGCGCGCCGCATATCATGGCAAAAATCGGCGCCTTGATTTTGATTGTCCTTGGTTTAATTAACCTAGCTAGCGAAATTTTCCCAAATTTCCCCATCAAGCTGGCGATTCCCGCCAGCGCCAAGCCAAAAATGGCGCAACTGATGGCTAAAGCGTCCATGCCAACCGCTTTCATCCTAGGCATTTTGGTGGCAATGTATGAATTTCCCTGCACCGGTGGGCCGTATTTTTTGGTGCTCGGCTTGCTACACGACCAAAAAACCTTTTGGCAAGGTTTTGGTTATTTGCTAATATATAATTTGATTTTTGTTTTGCCTTTGCTGATTATTTTGGCGTTAGCCAGCAACCACACACTTCACGCTAAAGTAGAAGAATGGAAAAAAACCAAACATGCCGGTATAAAAATTTGGGGCGCAGCCGCGTTGATTATCCTTGGCTTTATTATTTTAATCACTCAATAAAATGGAAATAAAATCGCCGACTTACAAACTTGAAGACATTTTGAAAAAAGTGGAGGCATTAAAAAAAGGCGGCGCCATTGATTTGTCTATGGAAGAGGACTTGAGCATCGCCGTGATGAACTTAGTCAGTTTGGAAGAACACTTATTTTTCACCGGCGAAAAAACCAGCAATGCCGAATATTTTGATTTTTTGAGTCAAGTGAGAGAAATTCGCAAGGCAACCTTGGCGAAGTTAATTGACCGTCACCTCGGCGAAACCTGGTGCATCGGCAAACATTTATTGGCGGCTTCAATGCGCTTGATGGAAGTCGGCACCAAACTTCAGGGTGATGGCAAAAAATCCGAAGCCAAAGAAATGTTTGACAAGGCCTATTCACTTTATTCGTTGTTCTGGGCGGTGCGATTGAAACTGGTTGACGCCGAAAAATTCAAAAGTATAGCTGCTTCGGATAAACCTTGGACAACGCAAGATATTGTGGCAAAATTAGTAAATTGTTGTGATGAGTAAACAATACCAATATACTAATGTTTACCAATAATACTAATAAATGGGGAAAGATAATTCATTAAAAATTCTGGGGTTTATTGTAGCGGGAGCATTAATAATAACCGCGGCTTTTTTCATTCTTAATAAAAAAAATGTTGGTCTAGCGGTAAATTTTGATACTTTCGCCCAATGCCTGGCCGACAAAAATGTGACTATGTATGGCACCGAGTGGTGCGTTTATTGCCAGAAACAAAAAGCGCTATTCGGCGACTCTTTCCGCCTCGTGCCCTATGTTGATTGCGGCAAAGAACCGAATAAGTGCGCCGAAAATAAAATTGAGAACACCCCAACTTGGATTTTCTCGGACAGTCATCGTCTCGTCGGCCTGCAAGGTTTGGAAAAATTATCGCAGGCCTCCAGTTGTCCGTTACCTTAAATACTTTTCCTTATTCGCCACATGTTGGTCGTGAGTGATAGCGTATCGCATATTGCCGTTTTTGTCGGTTAAAAAATAAAGATACTGGCTGGCCGTCGGTGTGATAGCGGCCAGAATGGAATCTAAACCCGGATTGGAAATCGGCGTCGGCGGTAAACCTTTGTAAAAATAAGTATTATAGGGTGAATCAATTTTTAAATCGTCCAAAGTCAAAGTGAAAGTATTCTTGCCGTTGACATATTGGAAACTAGAGTCCACTTGAAGCGGCATGTCTATTTTAAGTCGTTTCCAGAGAATGCCGGCAATCATTTGTTTCGTTTCTAATTGCCGCGCTTCTTCCTCCAAAAGCGACGCCATAATCACCACCTCTTTAAGCGGCTTACCGAAAGCGGATATTTTTTCATTCAGGGTGGAAATTTTGTTGTTGAAATTTTTTTCCATCGCGCCGATAACGGCAGCCGGTTTGATATTGGGCGGAAAATAATAAGTGTCGGGGAAAAGGTAACCTTCTTTGCCTTGCGCTTCAGCAAAAAAATTTTCTTGAGCAAAAGACGGCAAAGTTTTTGCCAAAATCGCGCCGGTTTCTTTTATGGAACTGCCTTCGGGAATAAAGACAACCACCGGTGTCAAACCAAAATCGCCGCGCGCCAATCGTCGGCTAACGGTAAATAAACTTTGCCGCTTATCAAAATAATAGTCGCCCGCTAAAACCCCGCGGCCGCCGCTCAACAGCCGATTCAAAGCGACAAACCAAAAAGCTGAGGAAATGAAATTTTTTTGTTCAAGAAAATCAGCGGTTTGCTTGATGGTTACGCCTTTCTCCACGGACACCAAAGTGTGAAGCGGAAAATTAACCGGCTGTTCAATAAAAAAATAACCGATAACCGCCAAAACAAAAAAGCCCGTAAGGGAATAGCGCCAGTTGAGAAAGTAATTTTTTAAATTCATAAATCTTTGCGACGGATGTCTGACATCTGTAAATCCGCTAAATGGGTAAGTTGGCAGGCGCTTCGGCTTTTCGAGAAACCACCCGATTCAGAGACGGCGTTTCCACCGCCTTGCCCGGCAAATGGAAAATCGTCGCCAATTCCTCGCCGCTCAAAACAAAATGCTTCTTCTTATAAGGCTCGTGGAAAAAAGAGCGAGCTTTGTAAGCGGCGAGAATTTTTCGTTTCATATAATCTTTTCTCATATCGCGAAAATCTTGCCACGGATAATCAAAATCAGTCCAATCGTAAAAAGCTATACCATTTAAATCTGCGCTACTGTATTGGCGGAAACTACCGATTAAGCCAGGAATAGCGATGGCATTAAAATTTTCATTGCGAGCGATATACATGCCGCGAATGCCGCAATCAAAAGGCAACTTGCCGGTATTGCGCTCCATCGCTTCCACCAAAGTTCGTTCGCCTTTGGTCAACAAAAACTCGCCGAAATTGAACTGGCCTTCCGCCGGTTTCTTGTCGCGTTTCATTATTTTATCAATTTCTTTCTTGGCGGCATCTTTCCAGGTCTTTTTTCCGAATGTCAAATCGGGAATTGGTTTCTCGCCGCCAAGACGATGCGCCCGGACAATAATCTGAATCCAAATCTGCTCGCCTTTGCCGACGGAACTTAAATATTCCAAAACTGCCGCCATCGGTTCCACTTTCTCTTCTTCTTCTATATTGGTTTTATCCAAACCATAATCAATATAAGTTTTTATCGGATAGGCATAAGGTTTTTTCTTGTCCTTGCCAAAATAACAGCCCCACATTGACATCGTTTTCGGATTGTAATAAACGCCGCGAGTGTAATCGTCAACTTCGTGAATTTCCACCGACGGGTATTGAGCGTAGAGTTGGGCTTGCAACATATTTTTGAAAAACGCCCGGGTCCAAATGTAAAAATGAACCTGTCCTTCCAGTGATACCAATTCCAGCGACCACCAAGGTCTGGTCTTACCGTCCCAGCCGCGTTCAATAAAAGTGGATTCGCCGCCTTCATAGAAAAGTGAAGTTAAAAAAATCTCCATCGCCTGCGGCGATTTGGTCAACTCTCGCGGTAATTTTATTTCCAGCAAAAGATACTCCTGGCTGTAAATGTAATCCAGCCGAACATAAGCGGTCCAAGCTTTCAAAAGCGCGTAAGCCAAAAGCGGCGGCAACCAATACGCCGCCGTATTGGCAATTATTGAAATCACCTGCCAACCGAACTGGCCGTAGAACTGAACAAACAAATCTTTGAGCATGCGGATATTATACAATACCCAATTTCCAATTTCCAATTTCCAAAAAATTACTTGTCTGATTGGGGAACGGCGGTGTATTTGCCTTCTTTGTCGCGTTTGAAATATTTGGGATTTTGAAGATTGACTAAAATAGTATTTTCTTTGACATAGCGCTCTTTCAAAACTTTTTCAATGATTTGTTCTTTGGTCAATGCTCCATTTTTTCCTAAAACATGGCGAATCACATCCTTGACAACGCCCGGCACATAACCCCATTCGGTCAAAGCGTAGAGACCGCGGCCAACCAAAACGAACCGTTTGTCCTTAATCAATTCGTTGTGAGTGGTCGCCACATGAGCTTTGCGGCCAAAAAGTCGTTCTATCGCCTTAGCCACTTCTTTGAAATGAATCGGCGAACCGTGCCGGCGAATCACCAAAAAAGCATAATCACGCACGCCTTTGGCGCGAATGTTCGGTGAACTGGTTTTGCCCCATTCGCCCAGCGGATTCTTGCCGATATTTTTTGAAATAGACAACCACCGTTTAACGATTTCTTCGTCTTTATATTGTTCGGAAACATCCTTAACATGCTCCAAAAATGAAGAGATTATTTCCGACTCCGGCACTAAATCGTCATCACCGATATTTTTGTAAAGTTTGCGCAATGATTCGTGGACTTTTTCGGATAAACTTTTGTCCACATACCAGCGGTGATGGAATTCATCGTCCTCTTTTTCTCTTTTAAACGGGTCACCCAAGACCAACAGGAAACCGACATGATGCTGAGTGCCTTTATCTTTAGCCACATGATTGAGCAAAACCTCCTCGGAAACGATACCGCCCAATTTGTGAATAAGTTTTTCCAAATCGTCAAAAGCCGGTTTTTCTTTGCCAAACTGTTCTGACTTGCGGACATTGCCGATGGCGTAATTTTCTATTTGGCGAACTCGTTCGCGAGTAATGCCGTATTTTTTGCCGATTGCTTCCAAAGTGAGCCGCTCGGCATTATCACCGAGCCCAAACCGGCAAGACAGCACATCGCGAGCCCGAACCGGTAAAACCGATAACAACCGTTTGGTAATTTGTTTGGGTTTGAAATTCAATGTTATGTTAGTCGCCATGTTATTTCCACTTAAATTTGCTTTTAATAGTTATAGTATTATCATTGTCTGGTTTTTAAGTCAAGCGACGACAAAATTAAGCAAGCGATTGGGAACAAAAATAATTTTTTTGACGGACTTGCCGTTCAGCCATTTAGCGATTCCTGGCAAGATAGCAGCTTGTTTTTCCACTTCTATTTGCGGCAAATCACGGCTAATTTCAAGGGCGCTACGCGCTTTACCGTTCACTTGAATAACGATTTTGACCGAAGCTTCCTGAATTTTAGCGACATCATATTTTGGCCAAGGCGCAAGATGAATTGATTTTTTATTTCCAATTTCTGTCCATAATTCTTCAGTGATGTGCGGCGCGAAAGGCGCCAGCAACCGAAGCAAGATTTCAAAATCTTCCCTTGCCACTTTCTCCATCTTATCCATTTCGTTGGTCAAAATCATCAACGCCGAAATTGCCGTATTAAACCGCATTGTTTCTATATCTTCCGTAACTTTCTTTATGGTTTGGTTTATTAAAATTTGGAATTTGTCCCGATTTCGCTCTGAGCGAAATCGATGATCCTCGATTGCTTTGCAATCGGGAAAATTTGTTTGGAATTTGGAGCTTGGAGCTTGGAACTTTTCGCTGATTCTCCACACCTTCTCTAAAAATCTTTTTGCTCCAACCATCCCGTCAGTGTTCCAAACAATTGCCTGGTCAAACGGCCCCATGAACATCTCGTAGACGCGAAGCGAATCGGC
>JBBUFP010000007.1:0-10589 GCA_038056445.1 Patescibacteria group bacterium | reverse complement strand
TTTTTGGACCTAGGCGGAATCGAACCGCCGTCTCGGCAATGCGAATGCCGCGTTCTGCCACTAGACCATAGGCCCGATCGGGGTGGGGAGAATTGAACTCCCGCCTCACGTACCCGAAACGTGTATACTGCCACTATACTACACCCCGTCTGCGCCTTGTAGGGATTGAACCTACGCCCTTTCCGATGTGAACGGAACGCTCTACCACTGAGCTAAAGGCGCGTTGCGCTGACAATAATATAACACAAAATTTTGAGTTCTGGAATTTTATTTTGTGATAAAATAATCTGTAATGAAAAAAAAGCGTAAAGTGGTCGTGGCGGTCTCGGGCGGTTTTGACCCGGTTCATGTTGGCCATGTCCGACTGTTTAATGAGGCGAAAAAACTCGGCGATGAATTGGTGGTGATTTTGAATAATGATAATTGGTTAAAAGATAAAAAGGGATTTGTTTTTATGTCACAGAAAGAACGCAAAGAAATATTGGAAGCCATACACGGCGTTGATCGAGTGTTACTGACTGATCATAAACCGGGTGAATATTTTAAAGACAGAAGCGTGTGTCATTCTCTCAGAAAAATCCGACCAGACATTTTCGCTAATGGTGGCGATCGTAAACCCGAAGGCGACCCTGTGCCCGAAGTTGTCGTCTGCGAAGAGCTAGGCATTGAATTGGTCTACAATGTTGGCGAGGGCGGCAAAGTCCAATCCAGCTCGGGGCTCTTAAAAGAAGCGGTGAAAGTGGCGCAAGTCAAAAGAAAAAGTTAAAATTAACCGGTGCTGGAATACTTCGTAGTTAATTACGGTTATATCGCTTTATTCGCCGGCTCCCTGATTGAAGGGGAGCTGGTTCTTATTGTCGCCGGTTTTTTGGCGCACTTGGGTTTGTTTAATTTACCTTGGGTAATCGCCGTCGCTTTGGTTGGCACGATTGTCGGTGACCAATTTTATTTCTATCTTGGTCGCCGGCGCGGCCGGCAATTTTTGGAAAAACGACCGAAGTGGCAAGCGCGCTTGGAAAAGACACAGACACTTTTGGACAAACACCAGAATTGGATTTTGGTTGGTTTTCGTTTTCTCTACCAGTTTCGGGCGATTATTCCCTTCGCTTTCGGTCTAAGTCCGATGAAGGCGGAAAAGTTTTTGATTTGGAACGCCAGCGGCGCGCTGATTTGGGCGATTCTTTGGGCTGGTGGCGGTTACTTTTTCGGCAACACTTTGGCGGCGCTTTTTACCGATTTCAAACGCTTTCAAACCGAAGCGATTTATGGTATTATTATTCTGGCGCTTTTGATTTGGTTAGTATATTTCTTGTGGAAAAAATTAAAATTTAAAAAATATGTTTAAAAAAACCATCAATTATTTTGACAAATTGGAAGACCGGGTGCGCGCTAGGCTCTCCCACCACCCGATTATTTACAGCTTTATTGGCGGCGTGGCTATTGTGCTTTTTTGGCGCGGCGTTTGGATGATTGCCGACCAATTTGATTTTATGACCGGACTGGTGTCGGTGATTTTAAGCGTTGCCATTTTGCTGATGACCGGTTTATTCGCCTCCTTTTTTGTTGGCGACACTGTAATTATTTCCGGTTTGAAGCGCGAGAAAAAACTAACGGAAAAAACCGAAGCGGAAGTCAAAGAAGAGTTGGCAACCCTGGTTGAGGTTAAAGATGATTTGAAGGAAATCAAAGAAACTTTGTCAGAAATCAAAGAAGCGGAAACTAAAAATTAAACTTCATAGTCGTAATAATTATCATAGGGAATCACCCAACTGACGGTTTCTTCAATGGAAGCATTTTCCATAATTTTGCGGAATAGCCGGATGGAATTGCCGTGAGCGGAAATGACGGCATTTTTGTTTTCTCGGCGCATTTTTGCCAACAGGTTGTCAATAAATGATTGGACTCTAGTTTCTACCATGGCGAAACTCTCGCCGTCAGGCGGCGCTTCAAAAAAGCCGCGATGAATCAGGTTGAATTTTTCCTCGCCTTTTTTGGCAATAAATTCTTCGTGCGTTACTCCATTTAATTGGCCATAGTTTCGTTCAATCATTCGGTCGTCCTCAATAATTTCTCGGCAATCGGGATGATATTGGAGCACCGCTTTCAAAGTGTCTTTGGAACGCTGGAGCGAAGTTTGATAAGCGATTTCAAAATTTTTGTCTTTAAGTTTCTCGGCGATAATTGCCGCTTGTTGCAAACCCAATTCGGTGAGTGGCGGGTTGTCGAAACCGGTAAACCGCTTGTCGTGGTTATAAGTTGTCTCGCCGTGCCGAAAAATGTAAATTTTCATAATTCGCTTTCAATTTTTAATAATTCATTATATTTCGCCAATCTCTCGGCTTTTGCTGGCGCGCCGGCTTTTATAAACGGCGCAGCCAAACCGACTGCCAAATGGGCGATAGCGGTATCCAAAGTTTCGCCGGAGCGGTGAGAGACGATAATTTTAAAGCCGGCGCGCTTTGCCATTTTTGTTGTTTCAATCGTCTCGGTAATAGTGCCGATTTGATTGGGTTTGATGATAATGGCGTTAGCCAGTTTTTGTTCCACGCCGAGTTTAAGTCGTTTAGGATTGGTGGCGAATAAATCATCACCAACCAACATTATCTTTTTGCCCAGCCGCTCGGTAATAATTTTCCAGTTTTCCCAATCATTTTCCGCCAGCGGGTCTTCCAACGACATTATTGGATATTTAGCCAGCCAGTTTTCGTAAAGTGAAATAAGTTTCGCCGCCGACAACCGCTTATTATCTTTTTTCAAAAAATATTTTCCACCTTGTTCAAATTCACTGGCGGCCGCGTCCAAAGCGATTTTCACTTTATCCGCCGATGAGGCAGATTCAATCGCCGCCATAATTATTTCTATTGCCGCCTCATTGGAAGATAATAGTGGCGCGAAGCCGCCTTCGTCGCCGATAATGAGCGGTAAATTTTTTTCTTCCAGAATTTTTTTCAATGCCCGATAAATTTTTCCTCCCGTTTCCATTTTTTCGGCAAAACTTTTGTCGCCGATTGGCACAATCATAAACTCTTGAATATCGGTGGAATTGACGGCGTGTCGGCCGCCGTTCAAAATGTTGAACATCGGTGTTGGCAAGGCGGGCTTGTCGGTGCCGGAGATTTCAGCAAAATACTGCCAAAGCTTTTGGTTGCGGCTGGCGGCATTGGCTTTGGCGAAAGCCAGCGAGCTGGCGAGAATAGCGTTCGCTCCCAGCCGACTTTTATTTTCCGTGCCGTCTTCTTCAATCAGTAACTGGTCAAAATCTTTTTGGTTGAGTTCCAAACCGTTAATTATTTTTGCGATTTTGTCATTGATATTAGCTACTACCTTTAGCACGCCCTTGCCGCCGTAGCGGGTTGGGTCGCCATCGCGCAATTCCAACGCTTCAAATTTGCCGGTAGAGGCGCCACTGGGTACAGAAGCAATGCCGGCGGAATCATCGGACAGCAAAATCTCCGCTTCCACTGTCGGCTGATTGCGCGAGTCCAAAATTTCCCGGGCCTGAATTCTTTGAATGGTTGCCATCTTGCAATTATAACGCTTTCCTGCGATAATGTCTCCACATAATATGCTTCAACGCGTTCCCACTATTTTCTTTATGATTTTACTCGCCGCCGCCGCGGTGCTGTCTTTTTTAATCCTGCGGCCTTATCTCGGCGCTTTGTTTATGGCGTTGGTTTTTTATATTACTTTGAAACCAGCTTATTATTTTTTGTTGAAAATTTTCGGCGGCCGAGAGAATTTGACATCGTTATTACTTGTAGCGGCGGTGCTTATCGCCATCCTCGCGCCTCTGGTGATTTTCGGTTTCGCTTTATTTGACGATGCCACCAGCCTTTATTTCAAATTGGCGGATGGTGTGGAACGAGACAATTATATCGCCAATATCAGCGCTTTTGTTGAAAAATATTTAAGAGTTTTTGTTCCTGAAGCGACATTGGATGTCGGGGGTTATATCAAAAATACTTTAGCTTTAATGGTCAGCCACTTAGGGGCATTTTTTTCCAGTTTAGCGGAATTAATGATTGGTTCGGCCATTATGCTATTCGCTTTGTTTTTCTTGTTCCGCGATGGCCAGAAGTTTAAGAAAGAAATTTTCGGTTTAAGCCCGTTAACGGACAATTATGACCAAGATATTTTTAATTTTGTTGAACGGGCCGTCGGTGCCGTGGTGCGAGGTTCGCTTTTGATTAGCGTGGCGCAGGGAATTTTAGTAGGCATCGGCTTTCTCGTTTTTGGCGTCCCCAACTCTGTTTTGTGGGGCGCGGTGGCGGCAGTTACCTCGTTAATTCCGGCAATCGGCACCGCGGTAATTGTGGTACCGGCCGTTATTTATTTGCTGATTGTTTCTAGTCCGGCTTTAGCCATTGGCTTGGCGGTTTGGGGTATCTTTGTCGTCGGTTTGGCTGATAATTTTTTGAAACCGATTTTGCTCAATCGTGGCGTTCGTTTGCAGCCGTTACTGGTGTTGCTGTCGGTTTTGGGCGGCGTGGCTTTTTTTGGCCCGATTGGTTTGATTGCCGGTCCGGTCATTGTTAGTTTGGGCTTTTCGCTGCTGCGGCTTTACCCGCTGATTTTGAAAAATTCTTGATTTATGAAAATTATCACTCACAACGGCAATTTCCACGCTGACGATGTTTTCGGCGTGGCCACTTTGCTTTTACGCTTCAAAGACGAACATAAAGAACCGAAAATCATTCGCACGCGCGATGTGGCGACAATCAAAACCGGCGATTTTGTTTTGGATGTTGGCGGCGAATATGATGCAGGGCGCAACCGGTTTGACCATCACCAAATCGGCGGGGCGGGCAAAAGAGCCAATGGTGTTCCTTACGCTTCTTTCGGTTTAATCTGGAAAAAATTTGGCGTAGCCATTGCCGGTAGTAGCGAGGTCGCCGAGCTAGTGGATAAAAATTTAGTCCAATTTATTGACGCCGCTGATAATGGCGATGGGGAATTGAAGCCGTTCAAAGCCGACGCTTTGCCCTATAGCGTTAAGCGGGCGATTGATGTTTTCAATCCCGATTGGCGCGACCAACGGCAAGATTTTGACGGTTGGTTTTTTCAGGCGGTAGCGTTCGCCGCCGGTGTTTTGAAAAGAGAAGTTGAATTTGCTCGGGCAATTTTGGAAAGTCGGCAAGCGCTGGAGCAGGCCTATAAAAATTCCGCTGACAAAAGAATTATTGTTTTGGATAAAGAATATCAATGGGAAAATTATTTGAATAAATATCCCGAGCCGTTGTTTGTTATTGTGCCGCGTTTGGGCGAGGGCGATAAAATTATCTGGCGTTTAGGGGCAGTGAGAAATGACACAAAATCCTTTATCAATCGCCGGGACTTGCCGGTTGAGTGGGCAGGCAGAAGAGACGAAGAGTTAGTAAAAGTTACTGGTGTTGCTGATGCGTTATTTTGCCACAACAAACTTTTTGTCGCTTACGCTAAATCCAAAGAAGGGGCGATTGAATTAGCCAAAAAGGCGTTCTGATTTTATGCTTATTGACGAACTAAAAATTCATCTGAAAGCCGGCGACGGGGGCAACGGCGTAGTTCGTTGGCGGCACGAAAAAGGCAAAGAATTAGCCGGTCCCGGTGGCGGCAACGGCGGCAAGGGTGGCGATGTTTTCGCCCGAGCGATTCGCGACATTAGTGGTTTGTTGCGTTATCGCCACATCAAAGAACTTTCGGCTGGCCGAGGCGGCGACGGTGAAAATTTTGGCCGGCACGGCAAGAATGGCGAAGATTTGTTCTTGGAATTGCCGGTTGGTTCGGTGCTGACTAACGGAGAAACTCGAGAACGATTTGAATTATTAAACGAAGGCGAAACGCTTAAAATTTTACAAGGCGCGCGCGGCGGTTTAGGCAATGAACATTTCAAAAACTCTTTCAACACTTCGCCACGGGAAAGCACTTTGGGCAGTGTTGGCGAACTGGCCGATTTTTCCATTGAACTGCAATTATTCGCCGATGCCGGTTTAATCGGCTTGCCCAATGCCGGCAAATCGTCGCTGTTGAATGCTTTATCAGCGGCTCACGCCAAAGTCGGTGATTATCCGTTTACTACTCTTGAGCCAAACCTCGGCGCGCTTTATGGTTTTGTGCTGGCCGATATTCCCGGTTTGATTGAGGGCGCGGCCGAAGGTAAAGGTTTGGGTCATAAGTTTTTGCGGCACATTCGCCGGACGAAGATTCTGCTCCATTGTATTTCTTTGGAAAACGAAGACCTTACTACCGTTTGGCAAACCATTCGCGACGAATTGAAAAAATATGACCCCGAACTTTTGAAAAAGAAGGAAATAATTATTCTAACCAAAACCGATTTAATTGAGACAGTGACGCTTAAAAAAGCCGAAAAAACGGTAAAAAAACTTTGCCCCGAAGTTTTTAGTGTTTCCATTTTAGACGAACAATCAATTAAAAACTTTTCCGATTCGCTTGTGAAAATTATGCGGGAGTTGTAAGATGTTTTTAATGAAATACTTCCCGACGATTGGTTTAGAAATTCACGCTGAATTAAAGACGGCGACGAAGATGTTTTGTAATTCCAAGAATAACCCTGATGAGGCGCAACCCAATGTTAATGTTTGTCCGATTTGTTTAGGCCACCCGGGCACTCTACCCGTTGTCAATAAAGAAGCAACGAAGCATGTTTTGAAAGTCGGTTTGGCGCTGGATGGCAGACTGGCTGATTTTACCGAATTTGACCGAAAAAATTATTTCTACCCCGACATTCCCAAGGGTTATCAAATCAGTCAATATAAGTTTCCTTTGGTCTCCGGCGGAAAATTAAATAACATTGAAATTACCCGCGTTCATTTGGAAGAAGATACTGCCACTTCTATTCACACCCCCCACAATCCCCCCTCAAATGAGGGGGGAAGCAAAGGGGGTTATTCGTTAGTTGATTTCAACAGGGCAGGAATACCACTGATGGAGTTGGTAACCGAACCGGTAATTCATTCGGCAAAAGAGGCGGCAGATTTTGCTCAAGAATTGCAGCTGCTTTTGCGTTATCTTGATGTTTCTGATGCCAATATGGAAAAAGGCGAAATGCGCGTTGAGGCAAACATTTCAATATCAAGGTCTGACCTTTTGGGGACCAAGGTTGAAGTCAAAAACCTCAATTCTTTTAAAGCGGTGGAACGGGCGATTGAATATGAAATAAAAAGACAGGCAGAAATTTCGGAGCGGGGAGAAAAGGTGATTCAAGAAACCCGTGGTTGGGATGATAATAAAGGCGAGACATTTTCACAGAGACAGAAAGAGGAATCACACGATTATCGCTATTTTCCCGAGCCGGACATACCCAAATTAAAATTGAGTGAATTGTCGGAATTTAACATTGTGGCGCTTAAAAAAGAATTGCCGGAATTACCTTGGGCAAAGAGAGAGCGTTATGTTCAGGACTGGGGCATTAAAAGCAGTGATATAGAGATTTTTGTTCAGGATAAAAAATTGGCGGATTTTTTTGAAGCAACAGCCAAAATCTTAAAAGATAAAAAATTGATTCAACTGGCTGCTAATTACATCATCAACGATGGCGCGGATGACACAATTTCGCCAGCCGCCTTCGCTGAACTGATTACAATGATTAACCGGGGCGAATTATCCTCACGGGGTGCCAAAGATGTTTTGGCACTGATGCTTCAAAAAGGCGGTTCGCGGCCGGTGGAAATCGCCGAAAAACTCGGTTTACTTCAGCAAAGCGATGAAGTGGTTTTAGAAAAAATAATTAAAAAAGTCATTGACGATAACCCGAAAGTTGTTGCTGAATATAAAGCCGGTAAAACCGTCGCTTTAGAGTTTTTAGTTGGGCAGGGAATGAAAATATCCAAGGGTTCGGCTAATCCCGCTACCCTCCGCCAATTATTTGTGAAACACCTCTAAATTTTTTTGGAAAGGGCGTGAAACGCCAGAAAAGCTGAAATTTGAGCCAAATAATTCATCTCGGATAGCCGAGATGTTATTTTATAACAAAAAATCAGCTGAATCCGCCAAATTCTGCCAAATTCTTTTTTGGCACAGGTTTGTCGGGGCACGGATAAATTTCTACTGAAATTTTCCTCGTGCTCGCGCCAGTCGCGCTCGCAAGCCCCCGCCAAACCTACGCCTTCAACGAATTTGGCAAAAAAGGAACACCTTCGACGAGTTTTGCTCGTTTTTCATGTATTTTTCATTTCCGGAGCCACAGTATCAAAATTTTTATACGCGTCGGAGCCCACCCCGCTTCGGGGAAGGGTGAAGCGGAAAAAATTTTGATACTGTGGCGTAGGAAAGTTGTCCGAGAAAGAATTTGGCGAACTTTTTGCTATATTTTCGCCACAAAATTTGGCTCTTGGATAGGATTAGTTTGCCAGTCATCTCGGATAGCCGAGATGGCCTTACTTATCCACAGCTTTATTAGACATCTCGGCTCGGATTTTTGGTATAATTCTGATTAAAGAAATGCCTAAAAACGAGTTTATCCTAGCGGGAAAAAAATTCATCACTTCCAAAAAGGCGGCTTTGCTTTTTGGTTACACCCAGGACTATATCGGTCAGCTTTGCCGTGGAGAAAAAGTTGATGCCCGACGGATTGGCCGGACTTGGTATGTTTGCGAGCAGTCCATTTTGGAGCATAAAAAGCTGTATGGCGTGCCGGAACATAAAATACAAGAAACGACGCCTCAAGAAATCAAGAAATTGCCGGTTGCTGGTGAGGAAGAAATTCAGCCATTAAAATCACAGATGCCAAAAATTGGCTTCGGTAAAATAGAGGAATCCATTATTCCGATTATTAAAGAATTACCCGACGCGAGCGAATTTAAATACGAAAAAGAAATGCTACCGCTTTTCCCGGAAATTGGTCAATTGGCTTTCGGCGCGAATTTCGGCGGGAGAAAAATGAGCAGTCCGTTTTTTCAAAAATCGTTAAGTTTTGTTTTGGCGGTTTTGCTGGTGGTGGGCGGTTATGCTAATCGCGACGAAATTTTTGTTGAAGCGGCCCGAGGTTTTCGCGCCGTCCAAAACGGAGTGGTGGCGGCAATTCAAAAGATTCAAAAGTTAGACCTAGCGGAATTAAGAAAGGTTCAACAGCCGAAACTTTCCTGGATTGATTCTAAAATCAGCGCCGAACAAGTGGCGGAAGTTTTCGGTTCAACCGGTTTTGTTGACGGCGACAAATTAGTCCAAGCAGTTTCGGGCGCAGTGAAATTAGCGAGCTTTGATTATTTTGAAAATTTTACCGCGGCGGAATTTGGGGCAAAGACGAGTAAATTTTTTGTTCAGGAAAAACTTTTGGCACTAGTGGAAAAAGTTTTACCGGATAAACAACGCATCGCCTTGGAATCAGTCGCTGAAACCACTTACGAAAAATTAAATCCGTTTTTTCAAAAAACTAGTCGTTTTCTTGCTTTGCTTTTTGGCAAGAAAATTTCTTCTAACTTGGCGATTGATGAAATTACCACCCCTTCAATTCCCCTCCTTAATCAAGGAGGGGGCGGAGAGGTGGTTAAACAAGATGGGGTGAGTTCCACCGTCGTTCTCTCGCCGCGTAATGTTATTCAAGAAATCACCAAAAATATTTCTTATGTCGGTATTTCGCGCGAAGAATTTGAGGGTCGGCTCAAAGACATCGCTAATAAATTCTTTTCCGAGACCTCGCGCTTGTCCACCGCCACCGCCAACAACAACACTTACATCAACAATGTTTACAGCACCGTCGCCGGCAGTAACAACATTGATATGCTTCACAAGGTAACCATCAGCGATGCTTCCATTTTCACCGGCGGCACGGTTACCGCTTCCACCATTACCGATTCGCCCATCAGTGGCTCTACTGGTTCGTTCACCACGCTTGCCGCTTCGGGTAGCACTTCGCTTGCCACTACGACAATTTCCCAAAATCTTGTTGTTGATACTGACACACTTTATGTGGATTCCACTAACAACCGCGTTGGTATAGGCACCACCAGTCCCTCCGACACTTTTGCCATAAATGGTGCCACTTACTTTTCCCAAATTTCCGCGCCATCAATTACCACCGACCGGCTTTACAATACCGGCGGCGACCTTTACTTCGCCGGCAATCTCATCGGCTCGGCTTCCATTGGTAATTGGACAACAGCGAGCGGCAATGTCTATCGTGCCAGTGGCAATGTCGGCATTGGGACAACTTCTCCCTACGCCAAACTGTCGGTGAACGGCGGTGGCAACTTCTGGAACAACTCCGCCACCCTCACCGCTCTTGATGTCTACGGTTTCAATTCACAGACCGCCCCTTTGTTTAGGGTGTCTTCCACTACCGGTTCAGCAACAAGCACCGCTTTCATCATAGATAGCAACGGCAAGGTGGGGGTGGGGACGAGCACGCCGGGAACTGATTTTGCCGTGCAGGGCGGTTTGCTCGCTTCCGGCGTCACCAATCTCATGGGCCATTGCGTGACGGGGGACACGAAACTCCGACGAAGACGCAGGAAAAAGAAGAAAACCACCCCGGCCTTCGGCCACCCCTCCTCAATTGAGGAGGGGAACGAAAGGGGTGGTGATGATTCTGAATACCTCTACGACGAAGTGGCGATTAAGGATATTGAAGCGGGCGACGAGATTGCCACCTT
>JBBUFP010000006.1:0-3916 GCA_038056445.1 Patescibacteria group bacterium | reverse complement strand
GCGATTTTATCTTTTTGGAAATCGTCCAGATATTCCACCAAAGCGGTCGCCAACGGTACCGACAAAAGAATACCCAAGAAACCAGCCAGTTTGAAACCAATGATAACTGCCAAAATTACCAGAATTGGCGACACACCAACGATTTTTCTGACCACCAACGGATAAATCAGATGATTTTCAAATTGTTGAACAATAATATAGAAGCCGGCGACCAAAAGACCTTTAGCCACGCCGCCCAATGACAGCGCCACTAAAATGCCGGGAATAGCCGAAAGAATCGGACCGAAAACCGGAATGATTTCAAACAATGCTGCCAAAATGGCCAAGAGAAAAGCGTTGGGGATACCGAGTATCGTTAAGCCTAGATAGACCAAAATACCGATAATGATACCGAGCAGCAGTTGGCCTTGCATCCAGTAGCCGATTTTTTTCTGCGTCCTTTGCCACAAATTAATCACATAATTTTCATAACGCAAAGGCACGACGATTTTCAAAAACTTGGTAACGCCTTCTTCCTGTACCGCCAGATAAAAAGACAGGACAATAATTAAAACAAAACTCAAAACGCCGCCGAAAATCGCGCTCAGAGCCTGGAGAAAACCTTCAGTGGTGCCAGTTAGCGCCGAGCTAAAATTGGTAATGAGCTCTTTGAGCGAGAATTGCGGCGCCAAAGCGGCTTCTCGGCCGCTGGACAAAATATTGCTGAATACATTGTTACCCGAGGGTTGCCAAAAATTAACCGAGTCAAGATATTTTGGTAAAGTGCCCAACAAACCGGACAAGTCGTTTAAAAAAGTTGGCAATAAGAAATAGAACAGGCCGGCCAAAAGCACACCAATAGAAATGTAAATAGCGACTACCGACAACGCTCGCGCCACGCCATACTTTTTTAACCAGCGAATCATTGGCTCAATCGCCGAGGCGATTAAGATGGCAATCAGCACTATCAGCACGAGGTCGCGCAAAAAATACAGCAGGAAAAACAAACCAGCCACAATTATCGCTTTGACAATCGCGCCGGCGCTGATATTAAAGTTGATTTGTCCCGACTCGTTAGCCACGCCAATATTCTACCAGTTTTGAAAAAGAAAAGAAAATTTGCTATCATCTTACTATGCTTATTCCAACGGTTATTGAAAAATCACAATTCGGCGAACGGGCTTATGATATTTATTCCCGCCTTTTGCGCGAGGGTATTATTTTCCTTGGCGGTCCAATTGACGACAATGTCGCTAATATTGTGATTGCCCAGCTGTTGTTTTTGCAAAGTGAAGACCCAAAAAAGGACATTTCCCTTTACATTAACTCCCCTGGCGGTTCAGTGACGGCGACTTTGGCGATTTTGGACACGATGAATCACATCAAAAACGATGTTTCCACTGTTTGCGTCGGTGTCGCCGCTTCCGGCGCCGCCATCATTTTGTCAGCTGGCCGAAAGGGTAAGCGCTTCGCTCTGCCCAATTCTGAAGTAATGATTCACCAGCCCTGGGGCGGCACCGAAGGCCGGGCTTCCGATATTGAAATTACCGCTCGGCACATTTTGAAAATGCGCGAAAATCTCAATAAAATTCTGGCGAAGAATACCGGTAAAACGACGGAGCAAGTAGAAAAAGACGCGGACCGCGACTTCTTTATGTCGGCCGAAGAAGCCAAAAAATACGGCCTCATTGACGAGATTTTGAAGAATAAATAAATATAGTATGGACAAATCTGGCGAGTTGCGCTAAGATACTATTGTTACTATAATTAATTCCGAAAATTTCGTCCGCCAGAAAGTAATGATTTTTATTTTTTCACCAAAAACTAAAGTTTTTCACTTTCGCGCTAAATAGGGCGGGATTTTCGCATCCCAAATATGTCATTAAAAATCGTTTTCTTGTTGGCTGGCGCCGCCGGACTAGCTGGCATTGGTATCGGTTATTTTCTTCGGTGGATTATTTCGTTGGGCAAAAAGGGTTCGGTGGAGCTGGAAATTAAACAGTTGGTTTTAGACGCGCGCGAGGAAGCAAAAAAAATCACTGACGAGGCCAAAACCAAAGCCGAAGAAACTTTGGTGGTTGGTCGGGTGGAATTTAAAGAAAAAGAAGACAAATTAAAAATTACCGAGGAGCGGCTCATAAAAAAGGAAGGTTTTTTGGACAAACGGCAGGTAGATATTGATAAGGAAGTGGAGGAAATCAAAACCAAAGTAGTTGAAATCAAGAAAATCAAAGAGCGAGTGGACACGATGGAAACCCAAAAACAAACTGACTTGGAAAAAATCGCCAAATTGTCCGAAGCCGACGCCAAAAAAGTTCTGCTGGACGCGATAGAGAAAAAATCCGAAGAAGACATCACGGTTCGGATGCGAAAACTGGAAACTGTTAATCAAGAAAAACTGGAAAAACGCGCTCAAGAAATTATTACCGCCGCCATTCAACGCTTCGGTAATTCGGTAACTTCCGATGTTTTTACCACCACGGTGGCTATTCCGTCTGATGAAATTAAGGGTAAAATAATCGGCAAAGAAGGCCGAAACATCAAGGCCTTTGAGCGCGTTTCTGGCGTGGAAGTGATTGTGGACGATACGCCCGGCGCTATTACCCTTTCCTCTTTTGACCCGGTGCGGCGGCAAGTGGCGCGAGTGGCCTTGGAAAATCTGATTTTGGATGGTCGGATTCAACCGGCAAAAATTGAAAAAGAAATGGAGAAAGCCGGTCAGGAAATCAACAAAATCATTAAAGAAAAAGGCCAACAAGCGGCTTTTGAATGCGGCATCTTTAATTTGGACCCGCGCATCATTTCTATTTTAGGTCGGCTGCATTTCCGCACCAGTTATGGCCAAAATGTCCTTCAACATTCAATTGAAATGGCGCATATGGCTGGTATAATCGCCGAAGAATTGGGCGCTAATGTGGCAGTCGCTAAAGCCGGCGCTTTACTTCACGACATCGGTAAAGCGGTAGACCACGAAGTGGCCGGCACTCATGTTGAAATTGGCCGACGGATTCTCCAAAAATTCGGCGCTGGCGAGGAAATTGTCAAAGCGATGCAAGCCCATCACGAGGAATATCCTTACGAAACGGTGGAATCGGTGATTGTCCAAGTAGCCGATGCCATTTCCGGCGCTAGACCGGGCGCTCGGCGCGACAGCGTGGAAAATTATTTGAAGCGGCTGGAGGATTTGGAAGCCATTGCTAAATCGTTCCCGGGTGTGGAAAAGGCCTATGCCTTGCAAGCCGGACGGGAAATCAGGATTTTTGTTACCCCCGACAAGATCTCAGACCTAGATGCTCAAAAAGCCGCCCGCGATATCGCTGTTCGGATTGAAAACGAACTTAAATATCCAGGCGAAATAAAAGTAACGGTCATTCGCGAAACGCGAGTCATTGAATTTGCGAGATAACCACCCCGCCTCGCAGACTCGGCACCCCTCCTTGATTAAGGAGGGGAATTAAAGGGGTGGTTTGCTTAATCATAGTTTTTGTTTCTTAATTTCCTAGATATTGCTCAAAAAATGGCTTGTTATATAATGGGCAGGTGAAATTATCCGGCAGCGGCCGGGATGAAGGTCGATTTTTTAGAAGCCAATTAACATTTTGTTATGAATAAAGCAGGAATTGTTGATGCGGTCCACGCAAAACTTGGCACGACCAAAGTCCAGGCGGAGCAAGTCGTTGATACGGTAATTGACACCATTATCACCTCTTTGAAGAAGGGTGATGATGTTTCCATTGCCGGCTTGGGCATTTTTGTGATTAAAGCTCGGGCTGCTCGTATGGCGCGCAATCCGCGCACCGGTGAGGCGGTTAATGTCCCGGCCATGAAAGTTCCTAAATTCCGTGCCGCGAAAGCTCTCAAAGACGCGGTGAAATAGACGATTTTTCTCACTTAAGCAAAACCCGCCCCAATGAAATGGTGGCGGGTTTTGCGTCTT
>JBBUFP010000005.1:0-3473 GCA_038056445.1 Patescibacteria group bacterium | reverse complement strand
TGAGAAGCGAATACTTGGAGCTTCGCAAGACCTTGAGCGTTTTGTAATCAAAATGCGAAAGGTGTACTGCTCCTGTAAGGAGCGGACGAGGCGCGCGATTAGTTCGTTTTCTGTTCAAAATAGGTTCGAGCAGAGTTGTATAATTCCAAAATTAGAAATTAGAAATTAGAAATTTAGGTTTTTTCTTAAAAACCAAATGCCTCCATAATTTTTTGCGCTAGCGGCTCGTGAAGTTCTGCTTCGGCCAAACGGCTGGAGAGCAAATCTTTAACTGTTTGCGGCTCGGTATCGCCAAGCGGGATGGCAATCAGCATAGCGGTCAGGTTTTTTGATTTTAGAAGCAGTCGAACATCGGTGGGGTTTGTTTCATCAAGCCAAAAAGATTCCAATGACGATAGAGGATAGGCCACTTGACCGGCGATAATAGCCGTTTGATTAATTTCAAAACGGAGCAGGCGCGGTTTCCTCGCGGCTTGGAGCATTAGGGTGAAAGTGGCAATAATTATCAAAATTCCGAATAAAAAGTTTTTGAATAAAATAGCGGCGGCGGCGGCAGAAATGGCAATGATGCCAACCACCCAAAACCAATCGCTACTGCGGGCGCGATTTTGGTATTCAAAGGTTTGCCAGGCTATAGTTTTTCCAGTTTCCATTAAATTCCTAATGGGATAGCTAATAATTGTTTGGCGATTTTTATAATATCAAAAAAGCCGGCGAATTTAAATTCCACCAAGAAAATAACAAAACAAATAGTAGCCGAGAAAAGACACCAAGTGCACCATTGTTTTAGGACGAAAGCTTGGATACAGGTCAGATAAATGGAAAACAATAAGGCGACGGCGGTCAATTCTAAAAGGACTAGCGCCGCGCCGGGCGAGTGCAGGTCAGGCAGTGCTTGGAAAGCCGCGTAGGTCAAAACGATAATGGTGTAATAAATCGCGCCGATGGTTTCCAAAGGCACCCGGAAAAGCCGCGCGTATTTGCTGTAGATTACCGGGTCGCAATCAGCGCCGATGGGACAAATCAATTGGTGGCTATATTTTCTTTTGCGATGAATCAGGTGGGCGATTGATAAACCGCCGAACGCCGTAATTATTATTATCATATAAAAGTAAATACTCATACGGACATTATATCAGATTTATAAAAAATGCTAAAAACGGTGGGGGTGAGATTCGAACTCACGGTGCCCTTGCGGACACGCCGCATTTCAAGTGCGGTGCGTTAGACCTCTCCGCCACCCCACCCTAACCTTATAAAGAATATAGGAAAAAAGGTTTTTGTGCTACCATTTTTTTATGCGCTCTTTGGGCATAGATTATGGAATGAAAAGAGTAGGCGTGGCGCTCAGCGACGAAACGGGCGAGTTTGCTTTGCCGCACAATGTTTTACCGAACGATAAAAAACTTTTAGCCGCCGTGGCAGGAATTTGTCGGGACAAAGATGTCGGAGCGATTATTTTAGGCGAGTCTAAAAATTTTGCCGGCGAAGATAATCCGATTATGAAAAATATTCGCGAGTTCAAAATCAGGCTGGAAAAAGAAACCGGACTATTCGTTCATTTTGAACCGGAATTTTTCACCAGTGTCGAAGCCGGAAGAATTCAAGGAAAAAATGCTAAACTAGACGCCTCCGCTGCCGCGCTCATTCTAAAGAGCTTTCTTGAGAAGAGAAATTATAAAAAAGACGGAAAGAACAAATTTTAAAAATTCTAGGCGGGGGCGTGCCAAATTGCGAGTTCTGACGAGCAATTTGGGGTTAAGGAATTTTTAAAATTTAGTTCTTGAAGTTTTTGCGTGATTCAAAACAATGACCATTCTGGAATTTTTAGAACCAATGTTTTTGATAAAAGCCGTCGGTCTGCTCGGCGTGTTCGCCATTATTTTCGCCGAGTCAGGTTTGTTTTTTGGTTTTTTCTTTCCAGGCGATTCCTTGCTTTTTGCCGCCGGCTTTTTGGCTTCGCAGGGAATTTTGCCGATTATTTGGTTGGCGCTCGGTTGTTTTTTCGCCGCGGTCGCCGGTGATTCAATTGGTTACGCTTTTGGCAAAACGGTCGGCGTGAAATTTTTTACCCGCGATGATTCTTTCTTTTTCAAAAAACGCTATGCCGAAAAGGCGCAGCTTTTTTATGAAAAACACGGCCCGTCGGCAATTTTTTGGGCGCGTTTTATTCCAATCGTCAGAACTTTCGCGCCAATTGCCGCTGGCATTGGTCAAATGAAATATCGGACTTTTATCATTTTTAATATCACCGGTGGTTTTGTTTGGTCTTTTGGTTTTATTCTGGCCGGCTATTTTTTGGGTCGAACGGTGCCGGGTATTGACCAATATATTCTGCCGATTGTTTTGTTGATTATCATTATTTCCATCTTGCCCGGTTTATTCCGCCTTCGCCGTTGAACAATGGTGTTGTATAATGAATAGGTGACTGGGAACGGCTTTTTAAAATATTTCCCGACGCCGCGTTTTTTGGCGCAACCAGCCGTTGGTTTGGCGATTTCCGACCAAGCCGTTAGATTTGTTCTGCTTAAACATTTTGATGACGGTGGTTTGAAGCCAATAGTTTACGGCGAGCGGTTGTTGCCGGACGGTACGCTATTAGGCGGCGACATTGCCAAAGCCCAAGAAATTATTGAAATACTCAAAGAGTTAAAAAAAGATTGGCCGACATCTTACGCGGCGGTTTCGGTGCCGGAAGAGAAAGCTTTTTTGTTAAAAACCGAAGTGCCAATGATGGCTGAAAAATACATTCGCGGTAATTTAGATTTGCACCTGGAAGAATTTGTACCGATTGCTTCTCGCGAAGCGGTGTTTGACTTTGAGTTAATCGGGCCGTCAAAAGTTAAAGCCGATTCTTTAGATGTTGGCGTGGCGGTTCTGCCGCAGAAAATCGTCTCCCACTTTATTGAGGTTTTGGCGGCTGCCGGAATCAAGCCGCTGTCTTTGGAAATAGAACCGCAAGCGGTAGCTCGGGCATTGATTCATCATAATGACCAACGAACGATTTTAGTCATCAATTTTGGCGGCGTTTCCACCGGTTTGGCGATTGTCGGACGCAATGTTGTCCAGTACAGCTCTACTTTGAATATCGGCGGCAACGCTTTTTCTGCCGCCTTAAGAAAATCAAGCGCGACGGAAAGCGGGGAAATCGGCGGCAACATTGAAAAGTTTTCTTCCCTGCTCGGCACGCTTTCGGTGTTGCGCGACGAGGTCAATCGTCTACTGGCTTACTGGAAAGAACATCGGCTGTTGGTTGATGGCGTGACCAACAGCGCGGATGATAAAATTGAATCAATAATTCTTTGCGGGCGCGATTCCAACATCAATGGTTTCAGAGAATATATTGGCGCCAATGTTAATTTGCCGGTGACGGTGGGCAATGTCTGGGCCAATGCTTTTTCTTTTGATGAATATGTGCCGCCGATTCAATTTCACGATTCTTTGGGTTATGCTGCCGCCGTTGGTTTAGCTTT
>JBBUFP010000004.1:0-10050 GCA_038056445.1 Patescibacteria group bacterium | reverse complement strand
CGCGAACAGGATTCAATGGACAGCACAACTATTTTTTCTGATACATATGAAGCGCGTAAATTACAATTACAAGAAAAGTTTGTTATCGGCGTGCCGCGCGATTTTTTAGGTGAAGGTGTTGCTCCGGAAGTTTTAGAAAATTTTGAAGCCGGATTGAAAAAATTAGAAAAAGCCGGCGCCGAGATTCGCGACATTAAATTGCCAAACATAAAATATTCTCTGTCGGTTTATTATATTATTATGCCGGCCGAAGTTTCTTCCAATCTGGCGCGTTTTGACGGCGTAAAATTTGGCGCGAAGATTTCCGGCGGCAATCTTTTGGAAGATTATTTAAAAACTCGCGGTCAATTATTCGGCAAGGAAGCGCGCCGGCGGCTTATTCTCGGCACCTATGTGTTGTCCGCCGGTTACTATGACGCTTATTACAATCGGGCGGTAGCGGTGCGCAAGCTTATTGCTGATGATTTTAAAAAGGTCTTTGCTGAAGGAGTTCACGCTATCGCTACCCCGACTACGCCCTCGCCAGCTTTCAAAATCGGTGAAAAATCCAACGACCCGTTGCAAATGTATTTAGCCGACATTTTTACTGTTACCGCCAATATCGTTGGCATACCAGCGCTTTCATTACCGTCAGGTTTTGCCGAAGTTGATGGAAAGAAATTACCTCTTGGTTTCCAGCTCCAAACTGCTTGGGGACGCGAAGCTCTCCTATTTGAAATCGGCAAAAAATTTGAGAAAATATAATCATGGCTGAAGAAAAAAAAGACAAAAAGGAAAAAAAATCCAGCAATTCATCTAATAATGGTTTGGATTTTATTCTGATTTTGTTGGTAGCGGTGGCTTTGTGGCAAAGCTTGGCTGGTGGTTTGGGCGGTATCGGTAATTTTTTCAGCCGTATTACCAGTTCATTGAATCCCTTTTCCAACAGCGCGCCGCTTAGTTCTATTTATACCACAAATAACAAAACACCTATCGGTAAGACAGTTTTGAATAAAGAAAACAGCAAGGCTGGCAAAATCACTGATGGTCCGGAATTTAAAAACGGTCAGCGTTATTGGTTAGTGAATTATGACGATGGGACAAGCGGTTGGGTGCCGGAAAGCGCGTTGGGTGAAGTGGTAGCCGCTAAATTTAATCCGGGCGAAACGCCAGTCGGCTCGCGGGCTGTTGCCGATGGTCCAACACCAGTTTATGTTCAGCCGGGTGGCCGAGTAATTGGCAATCAACTAGATGGCGCGCCAGGCATCATTACCAAAGGTCCGGAAAATTTCGGCGACCAAGATTATTTTTTCATGGATTTTGATAATGGTCCTGATGGCTGGGTGGCCGCCGATAAATTGACTGACGAAAACGGCGCGCCGATTAAATACGACCCAACCGCCAAAGGTAGTGCCGTGATAACCAGCGACGGCAAAATCGGAAAAATTACCCAAGGCCCGGAATTTAGAGATGGCGAACATTACTGGTTTGTTCAATTTCAAGATGGCAATAGTGATTGGGTTCGAGAAAGTGATTTGTTTGGAATTAAAATAAAAAATTTTGACACCGGTAATCAGATAATTGGCCTGAAGGTGGCGGTGGCGCAAAGCTCGGCGGTTTATGATACGCCCGATGGTAATATTATCGGTTATCAAAAAAGAGGGGCGAGCGGCGCGATTGTTAGAGGCCCAATACTGGACGCTGATGGCAAACGTTATTGGTTTGTGGATTTTGAAAATGGTGAGGATGGTTGGGTGGCGGAAGATAATCTATTTGCCGCCGTTGAGCATCCTTTGGCAAACAAATTATCATCATTGGCGCGTTCGGCGCTAACGATTTTTAATCTTTTGTTTTTGACCGGCATCGTTTATGTTTTAATCAGAATTGTTCAAGTTTCTTTTGCCCATCATCATAAAATAAAAGTTGAAGAGACAAAGATGAGAATAGGCCGGGAGGTTTCGCACCCGCGCTGGGAAAAAGTCCGGGAGCATTTGTCGTCGGAAAATCCCAACGACTGGCGGTTGGCGGTGTTGGAAGCTGATATTATTTTAGGCGAAATGTTGGAAAAAATGGGCTACATCAAAGGCGAGACGATTGGCGATAAATTAAAAACGATTGAAAAAAGCGATTTCAATTCTTTGGACCAAGCCTGGGAAGCGCACCGGATTCGCAATATGATCGCTCACGGTGGCTCGGATTACATTCTGACCGAACGCGAAGCCAAACGGGTTATCGGTCTGTACGAACAAGTGTTTAAAGAGTTTAGATATATCTAAAAATTTCTAATGTGGTTTAGTTGTAGACACTGTGGTCGCCGATGGCAAGAATAATTGCCTCGTTTTTTGAAATATAAGCGAATACGATTCTAATTTTGTAATTAACGGAGAAACCAAATCTACCGGCCAATACGCCTTTCAGTTTGTGGACTTTGAGTCGCCCGTGATTGATTGGATTTTTTAACAGTTCAATTTTTTCTAAGACTTCATCATACAAATCAGCTTCTAATTTACTGACCTGTTTTATAAATGATGGAGTGTAAAAAACCTTAAGCATTGTCGCGATAGCGTTTTACAAGCTCCCGCAGATCGCCACTTAGAATTTTTCCCACCGTTGCTTCTTGTTCGGACCTAAGGACGGCGTTCACCGCTTCTTCTTCGGACAAACGAGTAATCGCTCGACGGACGACATCGGCTTTATTGGCCCCTCGGCCTTCCTTAATTTGTCGTTTGATAAATTCTTCCAAATTGGCGGGGATTGGTACAGATAAAGTAGCCATTGTTTTTATATGATTATTTAATATGATAATATCATACACCCGATGATTTTTTTGTCAATTATCGCGCAAGGCAGAGTTGTGGATTACTCACTAGCTAATAAAAGTTTAATTTTGTAAAATATAATCAATAAAGCGAAATTATTAGCTAATTTTTAAAAAATATGGAAATAGAGAAAAAATTTCCGATTGCCGCCATTGTCGGCATATCGGTGTCGGTCGGTTTGGTGTTTGGCGCCGTTGGTGGATATTATTTTGGAGTGACAAAAGGCGTGGCGAGTGGTCGACAGGCTTATCTTGATGAGCAAGCCGCAGTTGAAGCTAAAAAACTGGAAGAACTTTCTAAACAAGCCAACCCATTTTCTGCCGCTAAAGACGCCGCTAATCCTTTCAAGGATATGTATCAAAATCCTTTTGCCCAATAATCGCGAATAAAATGAAAAAACTTTTATTTTTAGTCCTGCCAATCGCCGCGCTAGCCGCGGTGGCATTGGCTGCCAGCCCGTTTGATATTAGTTATCCGATTGTCGATTTGGGTAATTGCGGTTCGCAGCAAGAATGTAAGGCCTATTGCGACGACTCGGTTAATCAAGAGCAGTGCCAAATTTGGGCGGAGAACAATGGTTTTGCGCCAAAAAGAGCAACGCCAGCTAGTGGCACGAGAGATCGAGCGCGTGAGCAACTAGATGAAGAAGCGTTGGCAAATGCGCCGGGCGGTTGTAAATCACCACGGGAATGCGACGCTTATTGTCGTATTGAAGAAAACTTAAACGAATGCCTAGATTATAGTGTAAAGTATGGCCACACTACGGCGGAGGAAGCCGATAAAATTCGCGCCCGAGCGGAGCGCGGTGGCCCGGGCAGTTGCAAGTCGGAAGCCGAGTGCGACAGTTATTGCCGTAATCCTAAAAATGCCCGGGAATGTATGGCTTTTGTAGTTGAAGAAGGAAAAATTACACAGGAAGAAGCGGATTTTATGGTGGAACAAATGTCCAAGCCCGGCGGGCCGGGCGGTAAACCGACCGGCAAAGGTCCGGCTGAACCAAAAGTTAAAGAAGAAAAAGTGCTAGAGGCGTTGAAGACCGAAACCGGTCCGGGTGGTTGTAAAGATATAAAAGAGTGCGCGGCTTATTGTATGGGTGGCGAACATATGAACGAATGTATGGATTTTGCCGCCAAGTATGGCATTATGGCGCCGGAGGAAATGGAAAAAGCGAAAAAACTTAGTCAGCTGGGCGGGCCGGGCGGTTGTAAAAATGCCAAGGAGTGCGACGCTTTTTGCGGCAAACCGGGCAACGGTGAAATTTGTTTCCAGTTTGCCAAAGACAACGGCTTGATGTCGGATGAAGAAATTCAAATGATGGATAAACAAATGTCTGTCATTAAAAAACTTGACCGGCAAGCGGGGCCGGGCGGTTGTCGGAGTAAGGAAGAATGTGGCGCTTATTGTAGTGACCCGACAAAAATTGAAGAATGTATAAATTTTGCTGGCCAGACCGGTATGATGAACCCAGAAGCCGTTAAAAATATGATGGGCCAGACCCAGGAAGCAAAAGATAAAATGCGGGATTTGGAACGCTATCGTTCGGAGCGAGCGATGGATGAAGCAAGTGGTCAGAACGGCGCTCAACCGGGCAGTCAAAGTAAACCCGGTGGTTTCCTTGGAAACTTTTTTGGCGGGAATAAACCACCAGTGGGACAACCCGGGCAACAAATGCCTCCTCAAGGTTTTGTGCCGCCGAACGGAACAAGGCAAGGCCCGCCGGCTGGTTATGAAAATATGATGCCACCACCAAACACGACGGAAAGTGATGGGCAACAATTGCCCCCATGGGGAACTTACGGACCGCCGCCGGCAGATTGGACACCACCAGCCGGTGGAATGCCACCGAACGGAACAATGACAAGACCTCCCGCTGGTTATGAAGGCCAAATGCCGCCGAGTGGTGAGATGATGCGTCCTCCGGCTGGCGGTGAAAATACACCACCACCACCGACCAGTTCCCGTTTCTTGAATATCCTCGGCGCGGTTTGGGGCGCTTTTGCCGACCTGTTTAAAGTGGAAAAGTAATTTTTCCGGTAGATAATGATATAATAAACCCCAATGAATTATCTTTGGGACTTATTGATTTTGGCGGTTGGGGCGACGGTGGGCAGTTTTTTGAATGTGGTCGCTCTGCGTTACGGTACGGGCAAATCGCCGCTGGTCGGTCGGTCGTTTTGTCCGGCTTGCAATACAAAACTTTCGGCGATTGATTTAATACCAGTTTTAAGTTTTATTTTCTTGCGCGGTCGGTGCCGTTCGTGCCGGGCGAAAATTTCTTGGCAATACCCGCTGGTAGAAATTTTAACCGCCGTTATTTTTTTGTTTTTATTTAAATCACCGCTGGCGCTGATTGTTTGGTGTCTGCTGATTGTAATAATGATTTACGATTGGCGGCACAAAATTATTCCCGACAGTTTAGTTTTGGCTTTTGGTATTTTGGCTTTGGCAATGGCAATTTTGAATAATCTTGGTAGTGATTTGTCTTTAGCTTTGCTTTGGGGGCCGCTGTTTGCCGCGCCGTTTTTCTTGCTCTGGTATTTTTCCGGCGGCAAATGGATGGGGCTAGGCGACGCCAAACTTGGTTTAGGTCTCGGTTGGCTATTAGGTGTTGCTAGTATTGACGCTTTCATTTTAGCTTTCTGGATTGGCGCGACGGTTTCACTGCTAATTGTCGGTTGGCAAAGCTGGCAAAAGGACCAGAAAAAGCTTACAATAAAGAGCGAAGTGCCATTCGCGCCTTTCTTATTCGCGGCGACTTTTCTGGTTTATTTTTTCAAACTCAGTGCGTTTGAGTTAGTAAATAATTTATTTAAATGAGAATCCCCAATACTAGCGACGGTTTTACCCTTGTGGAGACGCTAGCGACGCTCGGGATTTTTGTGTTCATTACTCTGATTGTTTTTGTCGGCAATAATCGTTTCAATAATACTATTCTTTTGACCAATCTGGCTTATGATGTATCTTTAACGGTGGCTCGAGCGCAATCCTATGGTGTTAGCGTTAAACAATTTGGCAGTGGCGCCGAAAGTTTTAATGTCGGTTACGGCGTTCATTTTCGGCTTTGCGGGACGACTGCCGACACTAATGAATCCGATGATGTTTCTTTTGTGTTGTTCGCCGACGCTAATCGCAACCAATATTACGAAAAGCCGGGCGAATTTTTAGAACGTTATCTAATTCGGCGTGGTAATAAAGTGAACAATCTTTATTGGCTTGATTCTTTTGGCAACGCCAGTCCGCTTGGCGCCGGCGGCGTGGATATTTCTTTTGAACGGCCCGACCCCGACGCCAGTTTTGTTTTTTTTGATTGCGATGGCAACATTATTTATCACAGCGCTCGCGCCGTTCGGCTGGAGGTGATTTCGCCGGCCGGTCTTACCAAAAATATTAATATAGAAACCACAGGTCAGATTTCTGTTCAGTAAAATATTATGAATAATAAAGGTTTTAGTTTAGTAGAAATTTTGATTTCCATCGCGATTTTTTCGGTGGTGATGGTAACCGCTGCCGGCGCTTTGCTGACGACAATTGACGCTAATCACAAAGCTCAAGCGATTCAATCAGTGATGAATAATTTGAATTTTGCTTTGGAAAGCATGTCGCGAGCGATTCGGGTGGGCGACACTTATCACTGCGGCGATTCGGGTTCGCTGGTTGGCAATCAGGTGCCCAATGATTGCGCCAGCGGTAGCGATTTTTTCGCTTTTAGGCGAAGCAACGATAATAAAACCGTCTATTATTATTTATCCGGTACCCAAATTTTTCGCGCGGTGGATATTGGCGACGACTTGGCAATTTCCGCGCCGGAAATTGTGGTGGAGAATTTAAAATTTTATGTTCAAGGGGCCAGCATTGGTAGCCAAGCGCAACCGCGAGTGACGATTGTTATACAGGGCTACGCTGGCGCGACGGCAAAAATTAAAACACCTTTTAATTTACAAACAACGCTTTCTCAAAGAATACCCAAGTAAAAAATTTCTAATTTCTAATTACTAATGACTAAGAAAAATAAAAAAAATGGCTTTACCTTAGTGGAAACGCTGGTAGCAATTGCTGTGCTGTTGTTGGCAGTGTCGGCGCCGTTGTCGTTGGCGACCAAAAGTTTAAATTCTTCTGCTTTGTCCAAACAGCAGATTACCGCCAGTTTTTTAGCGCAGGAAGCGATAGAATATATCAGGAATATTCGCGATGAAAATGTTATCAAACATGGCGATTGGCTGCACGCTGACAGTGGCATTCAGAATTGTTTTACCGGCAAATGTATTGTAGATCCAACAATTACTTCTGGCACGGACAACATAAAGAAATGCCAAAGCGGCGTTTGTCCGCTATTGCGCTACCGCGAATCAAATGGCGTTTATAGTTACGATACTGGTGTTGGCACCGATGATTCCATTTTTACCAGAGTAGTGGAAATGACTGATATCATTAATGGCCGCGAGGTCGCGGTTTTTGTAACGATTTCATGGTTAGGACCAGCTACCGTAGTTTATAAAGTTATCGCCCGAGAGAATTTAACTAATTGGCAGTATTAAAATGAAATTTTTAAAAGATAAAAATCGCGGTTTCACTTTGTTGTTCGCGGTTTTGACTGCCAGCGTTTTACTGTCGCTGGCTTTGGCGATTTTCAATCAAATTTATAAATCTTTGCTGTTGTCTTCCGCCAGTAAAGAATCATTAGCCGCTTTTTACGCCGCCGATTCGGGCGTAGAATGCGTTTTCTACTGGGACTTGAAGCATTCGGGTTTTGATTATGGTATTTTTGCCACTTCCAGCGCTTCCATTTTATATAATGGCGGCGAAGGTATCACTTGCAACGGCCGTGATTTTCCCAGCGATTGGAGTGTTGTCAGATTATTGTCTTCAGCGACGACGGAATTCAATTTGTCATTTGTTGGCGGCTCTTTTCCCACTGAAGGTTGCAGTGAGGTGATGGTCAGTAAAGTGGTAAGTGGTGGTAATGTTTTTACCACCGTGGAGTCGCGCGGTTATAATATTTGCGATGCTAGCAGTCCGAGAAAAGTGGAGCGCGCGATTCGCGTTACCTATTAATTTTATGAGCGCGACAAAAGAAATTATTGAACGATTGGAAAAACTAAAAGAGGCGATTGAAAAGTATCGTTATGAATATCATGTGCTTGATAAATCCTCTATTTCGCCCGAGGCGCTGGATTCATTGAAACGCGAATTGGTGGAAATTGAGATAAAAAATCCGGAGCTTGTTACGCCCGATTCGCCGACGCAAAGAGTCGCTGGTGCGCCTCTGCCGGAATTTGAAAAAGTCGCCCATAAAGTGCCGCAGTGGTCTTTTAACGACGCCTTTACTGAAGAAGATATTAGGAATTTTGACGAGAGGGTAAGAAAAAGGTTAAACCTTGAATCTGAAAAAAAGTTTAACCTTGAATATGTCTGTGAATTAAAAATTGACGGCTTAAAAATTGTTTTGGAATATGAAAAGGGAATTTTGGTGCGGGCGGCGACGCGTGGTGACGGTAAAGTGGGCGAGAATGTTACTCAAAATATTCGGACGATTGAATCGGTGCCGTTGAAGCTCCGGCGCCCCGCCGCTCTGATTGTGGAAGGCGAGGTTTGGTTGGCAAAAAGCCAATTTCAAAAATTGAACGCCAAACAAAAAAAGCAAGGCGAACCGGAATTTGCCAATCCGCGCAATATCGCCGCCGGCTCCATTCGCCAACTAGACCCGAAAATCACGGCGGCGCGGCAACTGGATGTTTTTGTTTATGATTTAGCCAGTAGCGGCGAGCCGCTCCCGCCAACTCAATTTGAAGAATTAAAATACCTGGAAGAATTAGGTTTCAAGGTTAATAAGCACCGCCAGCTTTGTCGCAACATTGAAGAGGTGATTGGCTTTTGGCGAGAATGGCAAAAACGCGCGTCCAAAGAAGACTATTTGATTGACGGCGTGGTAGTTAAAATCAATGAAAGAAAATTACAGGAGGCGCTCGGCTATACCGGCAAAGCTCCACGGTGGGGTATTGCTTTCAAATTTCCCGCCGAGCAGGTGACAACGGTGGTGGAAGATATTATTTTCCAAGTTGGGCGGACTGGTGTCATTACGCCGGTGGCGAGTTTACGACCGGTTTCGGTTGCCGGTTCGGTGGTCTCGCGGGCGACGCTTCACAATGAAGATGAAATCAAACGCTTGGATGTGCGCATTGGCGACACGGTGATTTTACAAAAAGCCGGCGATGTTATTCCTGATATTGTCCAAGTGGTCAAAGAATTGCGGACAGAAAAAAGCCACTCTTTTCTTTGGCCAAAAAAAATTATTGAGTGTGGCGGTAACGGTAAAATTGAGCGGATTAAAGGCGAGTCGGCTTGGCGTTGCGTTGACAAAAATTCTTTTATCATTCAAAAACGGCGATTTTATCATTTCGTTTCCAAACATTGTTTTGATATTGAAGCGCTGGGTCCCAAAAAGATTGATTTGCTTTTGGCGCACGGTTTGATTTCTTCCTATGCTGACATTTTTTCGTTGAAGCGCGGCGATGTTTTGGTTTTGCCGCGTTTTGCCGAAAAATCCGCCGATAATTTACTGGAAGCAATTGAGCAGGCCAAAAAAGTGTCGTTGCCGAAATTTCTCGCGGCGCTCTCCATTCCGCAGGTGGGTGAAGAAACAGCCATTGATTTAGCTAATCATTTTAAAAATTTTGAAAAAATCGCCGCTGGCAGTTTTGAACAATTAGAAAAAATCAATGGCGTTGGACCGATCGTCGCGAAATCCATCGTGGATTGGTTTAAAGACAAAGAAAATAAAAAATTGGTGAGTAATTTGCTGAAGCAAGTAACTATTGAAAAATTTGTTCCAGAGGTGTCAGCTGGCGGACCTTTGGTTGGCAAAACTTTCGTTCTAACCGGCACTTTGAAATCGTTAGACCGGGAAACTGCCAAGCAAAAAATCCGCGAGCGCGGCGGCGCCGTCTCTGAAACAGTCTCCAAAAAAACCAGTTTTGTGGTGGTGGGCGACGACCCCGGTTCCAAAGCCGCCCGTGCCGCCGCGCTCGGCGTTCCCCAACTCTCCGAATCCGAATTTCTGAAACTCATTGGTTGATTTTTTTATTTATCCCAAATTTCTCTAAATATTTGTCATACACTAACTTTATGCTATCGCTGTGAGTTAGTGTATAGGGATATTTTACAAATAAGATTGCGGTAATTCTTTTTCCTTTCCTGTTGGAAGATTACACGATTGGTCATTTTTTATCAACATCAACTGCGTTTGGTGTTTTTG
>JBBUFP010000003.1:0-7690 GCA_038056445.1 Patescibacteria group bacterium | reverse complement strand
ATTCCGCCGATGCCGATAAAAAACGGCCTCTTGGTTTTTCCCAGATTAATTTTCATCTTAATGATTTTACAACAACATTAAACTGCTCGCCTCTATCATACTCGTTTTTAAACATTCCAAACGAAGCGAGAGCTGGCGAAAATAAAATTATATCGCTCCTTTTGGCAATTGCTACAGTTTTTTTTACTGCTTCTCTCAAATTTTTGACATTAGAAATTGGAGTTTGATTAGAAATTAGAAATTTGGAATTAGAAATTAACTTCTCGGTGCCAGTCCCCGGCAACAATACCACCCCCTTGCAGTATTTTGGAATCTCCGCAACAAGTTTTGACATATCAAGTCCTTTGTCCGAACCACCGAGGATTAAAATAATTTGTTTGGAACTTAAGGCGCGAAGCGCCGCCATTGTCGCGTCCGGCGTAGTAGCGCAAGTATCGTTGTAAATTCGGACATCGCGAATCTCGCGGATAAATTCCAAACGACCGGGAACACCGCCGAAATTTTCTATCGCCTCTTTGGAAATTTCATCTGGAATTTTTAGTGCCCGAGCGACAGCGAGGGCGCAAGCGGCATTGTAACGATTGTGCTCGCCGATGATTTTAAGTTTCCAGTCAGTTGGTAAATCAACGGCACGGGCAATTAGCGCGCTACTTGGGAGTTGAGCTCCCAAGTGGCACGCGGCTTCTACCACACTATCACCAAAAATTAGAATGTCACCTTTTTTTTGATATTTAAAAATATTTGCTTTGTCTTTAAAATACAAATTCATGTCACCTTTGTAATAATTCATATGGTCGGGCAAAAAAGTCGTAAAAACAGAAATAGGTGGTGACAATTTCGCGTCTCCAAATCCCTGTAGTTGCCACGAATCAAGTTCGGCCACGACAAAATCGCCCGCTTTCACTTTCTCCAAAAACGGCAAAGTCGCTGTGTCTTTGATATTTCCAGCTAGAAAAACTTTCTTATTATTAGTTTTTAAAATCTCATAAATCAAATAGGCGGTCGTTGTTTTACCTCGCGTTCCGGTAACGCCGATAAAAGTTACATCCTTCGGCATCAATTTAAAAAATAACGACGCGTCCATTTCAATCGGTATTCCTTGTTTTCTCGCCTCGGCCATATAAAGCGAATCCAACGGCACTCCCGCCGCTTTCAAAATAAAATCGGGTCCCCGACCGTCTCCTAACGGTTTAGGGCGATGTCTAAAATCTTTTAGTCGATGTTCACCTAAAACATAGCTTAAAGCTTTTAGTTTGTAGCTTTTTAGCTTTTTTAAAGAAGGCGCGAGTTCTTTTTCGGTTTTCAAATCGGTTACCAATAAATCCGCGCCGTACTTAGCCAAAAACTCCGCGTCCCCCACGCCACGCCCCAAAAGCCCCAAGCCCATTTGGGTAATTTTTTTGCCCTTGAAAAATTTACGCCAATCTTTCATTTTAACCAACATACTCTACTTCCCGCTCAATTACCAGTCCGGTTTTTTCTCTAACAATAGCAGCAATTTTTTTGGTAAATGATTTTATTTCTTCGGCTGTCGCCCCACCGAAATTGACCACAACCAACGGCTGATTTTCGTGAAGACCAACTTTGCCAACCGAAAAACCTTTGAGCTCGCAAATTTTATCCAAAATCCAAGCCAGAAAAATTTTCACTTTATTTTCGCCCATAACTACACTGGGTAAATCGGGGAATAAATTTTTAAGTTTTTTGAACTGAGTGTTAGTAATAATTGGATTCTTGAAAAAAGAACCAGCTGTCCCAACTTCGGCTAGATTGGGCAATTTCTTCGTCCGGATTTCCACAATTGCCCGTCGGATGTCAACGATGGTCGGTTCAGAAATCTTTTCCCGCTTCAACCATTGTTGAACATCGGGATAATCAGTTTTGAATGGCATTTTTTTCTTAGATTTTTTTAGCAAAAAACCGACACGAGTAATGATAAAATTTTTGCCAGCCGGTTTTTTGAAAACACTGTCACGGTAGCTAAATTGGCAAGCTTTTTTGTTCAAAATTTTTACTTTTGAAATCCGTCGGTCAAAAACTTCAACGAAAGAAATTACCTCGGCCACTTCGGCGCCGTAAGCGCCGATGTTTTGAACCGGCGCGGCGCCAACCGAGCCGGGAATCAGCGATAAGTTTTCCAAACCGTGAAGGTTTTTTTCCACCGTCAGGCGCGCCAAATCGTCCCAGTTTTCGCCGGCGCCGACAATAACTTCTACTTGATCGCCTTTTTTTTCAACAAATTCCACACCTAGAATGTCCATTTTCAAAACCAAACCGGAAAAGCCGGCGCCGGCGATTAAAATATTGGAACCGCCACCCAAAACAAAAAGCGGCCACTTTTGCTTGCTGGCAAAAGCGTCTGCCACCGCCACTTCTCCTAAATTTTTTACCGCGCAAAAATAGCGGGCGCGGCCGCCCACTTTAAAAGTCGTCAATTCTTTGAGCGCAACATTTTCTAAAATTTTCATATTTTACCCCCAAAAGTGGCCGACGGAGTGCTAGCTCCAAAACTAATGTCTTATGTGAGTGCAACCGTCGGCCACTTTTGGGAACAACATAATAATTGTATAAGACAACCATAAAAACGCAAATCCCCCTAAACCTTGCGGTTGGGGGGGCTTACGCAGACATTCGTTTTTTGGGCTAACTTTTATTAGCCACACTCACGCTGGCATCTTACCATACCCACTTTTTTTGTCAAATCCATTGTGGAAAACTTTACAAACTGGCGGCTAATTGCCGACTCTCCTTCAAAAGTTTATTAACAACAGAAGAGGTCTTGGCGCCAGCGGTAAAACGCAACAGCGGCTCGTTATTGGACAACCGAACATTGAGCCAGCTCTCGCCAAATTCAAAAGTTAAACCATCGCGCTCGGCAATATCTTTGGTTCGACTGCTAAAGTGGTTAACAAATTTTTTTCTAATCGCCAACCAATCCGCCGCTTCTTTAAATTTAAAATTTTCCATGTCAACGGCAAACAGCGGTAAACTATCATAAAATTCCGCTAAGGTTTGTTTAGTCGCCGACAAATTATTCAACACCTGAATGAAAGCGAACAGCGCCGAATCGGCCCGAAAAGTTTCCTCAAAACCATAATGGCCGGAATACTCAGCGGTGCTGGCGGCGTTTGATTGGCGCATGGCCGCTTGGATAAAAGCGTAACCAACCCGCGTGGAAATAATATTTTTTAAATTAATTACTTTGAGATGTTGAAAAATTTTAAAAAGCGGTTCGTCCACTACGAACGGCGGTCGGCGATTTTTGAAAATTAAATAAGCAATGACATAAGCCGGCGCCGGCCGACCAAGATTATCCACAAACAAAGCTCGGTCGCCATCCGCGTCAAACGCCACGCCCAAATCGGCTTTTTGTTTGACAACTTTTTGGCAAAGTTCTTTGAGCGCGCCAGCTAGTAATGGATTTGGACCGTGCGCCGGAAAATTGCCATCGGGCAAATCGTTAATAATAGCAAGTTGAACCAAAGGATAGTCGGCAAAAACTGCTTTGGCGGCAATACCGCCAGCGCCGTTGAAAGCGTCCAGGGCGGCAAACAGCGGCTGTTGGACATTCAAAAACTTTTTCAAAAAATCAGCGTAAATTTTAAAATAGTCCACGGAAAAATTTCTAATTACTAATTTCTAATGAATTGCCTGACAACAGCTGGACTTAAAACCGTCGCGCCTTCTTTCACTAACTTGAAACCATTATACTCCGGCGGATTGTGGGAGGCAGTTACCATTACGCCGCCACTCGCTTTGAAACGGTTGACAAAAAAATAGAACATCGGCGTAGTAGCGAGACCAATAATTTTAATGTCGTGAACTTTCTTCTGTTCTTTCCAACCGCGCCGAAAACCTTCCGCCAGCGCCTCGGTTAAAATTTTGGCGCCGCGCCGAGCATCGTGAGCAATCACGACAATGCCATCGGCAAAAATATTGGCTAGCGCTTCGCCAACCTTGAAAGCCACCGCCTTATTTATTTCTTCGGGATATAAACCGCGAATATCATTGGCTCTAAAAATTTCCGCCATCAAAATAATTTAATTACATCTTTGTAAGTGATGACCAACATTAAAATCAAAAGTAAGGCGAAACCGACGCCGTTTAGATAATTGACAATTTTCGGATTAAGCGGCCGGCGGCGAATCGTTTCAATGGCGACAAACAACAGGCGACCGCCGTCCAAAGCCGGAATCGGCAAAAGATTAATCACCGCCAAATTGAGCGAAATAAAAGCGGTAAAACCGAGCAAATTGGCAAAACCCATTCGCGCCGCCGACCCGACTAAACCGGCAATGCCAATTGGCCCGGCTACTTCGGAAAAGTTAGCTTGAAAAGTGAAAGCCTTATAGAAAAATTTGCCGATGCCTTTGGTAATTTCCACCAGCAAAGCGCCGGTGGTTTTAGCGCTTTCCCAAAGGGCCCGGAAGAAGGGCAATTTGACCACACCGATTAAATCCAAACCGACGCCAATGGCCGCCCGACTGGAAACGATGCCAGAAACCGGCGTGATTTTAACCTCTTTTTTTTCACTGCCTCGCTCGTAACCAAGCAAAATTTCCTTGCCTTCGTGTTGATTCATAAAATCGGAAACGGCTTCGGCATTCAAAGTAATCAATGAATCAGCGCCGGCGGTAATGGAAATAATCGCGTCGCCGGCTTGCAAACCGGTCCTAGCAGCTGGCGAATTAATCAGCACTTGGGTTAAAACCAATCGCGGATTTTCCACCGACACCCCTTGATAATAGCCGACCGGCGCCGGAAAACCGGAAACAAAACTAATGGAAATTAAAAGCCAAGCGAAAATAACATTAAAAGTTACACCAGCGACCAGCACGGCGGCTTGCAGGCCACGATTTTTTTTACCGAAACTTCTCTCTTCGCTTGTGGCCAAACGCTCGGTCTCGGGACTAGCCGACGGATTCTCGCCGAAAATCTTGACGAAACCGCCAAAAGGAATCCAATTGAGAGAATAAATCGTCTCGCCGATTTTTTTGCCGAAGACCCGTGGCGGGAAACCTAAGCCAAATTCATCCACTCGCATACCGCATTTTTTCGCCACCAAAAAATGCCCCAGTTCATGGGCGAAAATCAGTACTCCCAGCACCACGATGAATAAAATAAAGTTCATTTTATTTTGAATTACAAAACACCTTTCTCGGCATTTTGTAATTCATAATTTTTAAATTTTTATTTCTCTTTCCTTTTTGGTAAATTGCTCGTCAAAATTTTTATTGGTAGCATCGGTTTCTTTTTGCAATTCGCTCTTCAATCGGAATTTTTCATCCTCGCCCATACCGCCGGCTTTTTCTTTTTCCTGAATGTCTTTCCAAATCCGATCGCGTTCCTGGCGCAAGGTTACTTTGGCTTGTTCCAGTTTTTCTTTCGCCACTTTCAAAATCGCCTCGCGACGCTCGGCGGTCAGTTCCGGAAAAAACACCCGAACGCCGGCGTCAGTCACCGACACCGACAAACCGAGATTGGCGGAGGTAATCGCTTTCTCAATATTTTTCGCTTGGGTTGCGTCCCAAGGCGTGATTTTCAAAGTCCGGGCGTCTTCCACCATGATACTGCCCAATTCTTTGATGGCTAATTTGGCACCGTAGGATTCCACCGAAACGCCATCCAAAATCGCCGGCGCCGCCCGGCCAGTCCTAACGCCGGCAAATTCTTTTTTCAAATGCCCATCAATTTCCTTGGTCTTTTTTTTGAAATGAGAAAAATCGTAAGTCATTACCATTATCTTACCAAAATTAACCAAGAATTCAAACTTGCTTTTTCATTCATACCGCAAAGCTTCTATAGAGTTAGTAAAAAAGCTTACGCAAGACGAAGAGTTTTTTCTAATTCCAGACGATTGACATCTTGACCAATGACAGCGAGGTTGAGTTTGTTTTCAACAAAAATTTCGCTGGCGATTTTTTGAAGAGCCGCGGCGGAAATCGCCCGGATTTTTTCGGCGATTTCCGCCGGCTTTTTTATTTCTTTTTTGAAAATTTCCTGAAAACCGTAATATTCGGCAATGGCATCGGATGATTCCAATGACAAAAACATTGAGCCGATGAGATGAGCTTTGGCTTTGGCTAATTCTTCGGCGGCGACCGGCGTTTTCTTAAATTTTTCAAATTCTGCTAAAACCACTTTGACTACTTCCGCCAATCGAGCGGGAGTTACGCCAGCAGCGACGCCAAAAATACCGTGGTCGGTAAAGGCCTCATTATCAGCTTTGACATAATAGCAAACGCCCATTTCCTCCCGCAGTTTTTGAAAAAGCCGTGAACTCATGCCACCACCCAACACTTCCGCCAACAAGCGCAAAGGAATATCTCTTTTATCAAAAAGTCCAAAACTTCTGACGCCCAAAATAAAATGGGTTTGGTCGGTCTTTTTTTCTTTAATTGCCAGCACCGGCTTTTTTTGTTTTTCCATTACCGCTAACTTAGGCGATTTTTTCCCCACTGGTGAATTTTTAAAAGCCACTATCACTTCCCCTTTAACTTTTTCTTCGTCAATGTTACCCGCTATTACCACCGTCGTCGCTTGGGCGAGATAGTGGGCTTGGCGGTAATCCAAAAAATCTTCTCGTTTCATTGCCCGAATGTGTTCTTTGCTGCCAGCGATGGAGAAACCGGCTGGTTGGTTTGGATAAATCAAAGCCATAAATTCATCCGCCACCTGCCTCTGCGGGATATCTTCATACATATTAATTTCCTCAATAATCACGCCGCGCTCTTTTTCCAGCGCTTCCGCCGGCAAAGTGGAATTTAAATAAATATCGGAAACCACATCCAAAAGCTGGGCGCGATCGCCGAATTGTCCCTTGGCAAAATAGCCGGTAAATTCTTGGGCGGTAAAAGCGTTGTATTGGGCGCCGATAGAATCCAATTCGTGAGAAATCGACAGCGGTGTCGGGCGTTTTTTCGTGCCTTTGAAACACATATGTTCCAAAAAATGCGACACGCCGTTGTTGGTTTTCGTTTCATATTTGGAGCCGGCTTCCACCAGCACCAAAACCGTCGCCGTCGGGTTATCCTTCATCGGCACGGTAATCAACCGCAAGCCACTCGGTAAAATTGTTTTAGAAAATTTCATAAAAAAGAAAACAAATAAAAAAACACTAGAATGTCCTTATTCTAGCGTTTTTTGGCGATTTTGAGAAATCACCCGTCTTCTGCTGAACGCCTGGTTTCGCCGAGCGTCTCTTCAAAACCAAAAAGCTCTGCCTCAAGCCAAGCGATAGCGGTAAGCGCTCGGACCGGATTAAAAGCGTGGCCGTTATCAATTTCCTCTACGCATTCATGGATTTCTTTAAACCAAACAATCCAAGAATCACGGCGTTGTTTTAATTCTTCCCGACTTTCCACATCATCGTTTAAGCCAAGCAGAATCGCTTCCTTGGTCAAGATGCTGATTTTCCTACCTAAATTCTCATAACAATTCCGGACAAAGTCTTGTCCTTCATCGCCAAGATAAATGGGAGATAAATGGAAATTGGGTCGGATAAATGTGTAAATGGTAAATGATGTAAATGGGGTCAGTAAATGGGGTCATCAGTAAATGTAAATGGCACATAAATGTAAATGATGTAAATGATGTAAATGGGTGTAAATGGGGTCATGTAAATGTAAATGGTCATAAATGGGGTCAGCCACCATTTCAGTCCTCTCTGCGTTTTTTCGGTCTGCCTACT
>JBBUFP010000002.1:22547-43802 GCA_038056445.1 Patescibacteria group bacterium | reverse complement strand
AGAGAAAAATCTCCAAGTATTCACGGCTGTCATTGATGCGTTGGCGAAACAAGGCCATAATGTTTTTAGCCAAATGCCGGCGGAAAATTTTATGGTCCAGTTGTGGCGAGAATGGCGAACCCGCGGCAACGAAGATTATTGTTGGCCACTGCTCCATGATTTTTACCGGCCATTATTCCATTCGGGAAAAATCCACACCATGTTTTTCATTCCCGGTTGGGAAAAATCTTTTGGCGCCAGCTGGGAACACGATGAATGTGGCAAAGTGAGCATTCAGCGAATTAAACTCCAACCGAGTTTTATTGCTCCGTTGGGTTTCTAACATTTGGCAGTTTTCACAAAGCGGTGCTACACTAGTAGCATCGCTTCTTTTTATTTATTTTTACTATGACTTTCAACGATTATCAGAAAAAATCAAGATTTTCGGCAATGTATAAGCCAATCGGCGGCAAGAATTTTTTGTATCCGGTTTTGGGTTTGGCCGGTGAAACTGGCGAGGTAGTGGAAAAAGTCAAAAAAATTTTCCGCGACGATGGCGGCAAGGTGACAATAAGAAAAAAAGAAGAAATCCAAAAAGAGCTGGGCGATATACTTTGGTATTTATCGCAAGTAGCCACGGAATTCGGCTTGTCGTTTAATGAGGTGGCGAAAGCGAATCTTGATAAACTTCGTTCGCGCGTTGAGCGTGGTAAATTACAAGGTAGTGGTGATAATAGGTAAAAATATGGCGACGCTTGAAGAAATAAGAAAAACACGATTGGAAAAATTAGCCATTCTTAAAAAGAAGGGACTTGAGCCTTACCCAATTTCAGCGAGCGCCGATAGGCGCTCGCTGGCGGATGTCGCGGAAAATTTTTCTAAATATGAAAAAAAAGAAATTGTCATTGCCGGCCGTATTATGGCGATTCGTGGCCAAGGTGGTTTAATTTTTTTCACACTTCAAGACGGCTCGGGTAAATTTCAAGGTCTTTTAAAAAAAGATGAAAGCGGCGAAGCGCCGTTCCAGCTTTTTGCCGCCCTGGCCGACATTGGCGATTTTATTGAAGCTGGCGGGACGATTTTTGTTACCAAACGCGGCGGAAAAACATTGTTGGTAAAAAGTTGGCGAATATTATCTAAGAGTTTGCGTCCTCTACCGGAAAAATGGCACGGTCTTCAAGATACCGAAGCCCGCTATCGTCATCGCTATTTGGATTTGCTTTTGAATCCGGAATTAAAAACAATGTTCGCCCGCAAGGCTGCTTTTTGGTCGGCGACGCGGGAATTTTTACAACAACAGGGTTTTTTGGAAGTGGAAACGCCGACTTTAGAAATCACCACTGGTGGCGCCGAGGCCCGGCCGTTCAAAACTCATCATAATGATTTTGATTTAGATTTGTATTTGCGCATTTCGGTCGGCGAACTTTGGCAGAAGCGACTAATGGCCGCCGGTTTTGAGAAAACTTTTGAAATCGGCCGAGTTTATCGCAATGAAGGCACCAGCGCCGAGCACTTGCAGGAATTTACCAATATGGAATTTTATTGGGCCTATGCTGGCGCTAAGGAGGGGATGAAGCTTTGTCGCGAACTTTATATCGCTATCGCCAAAAAAGTTTATGGCAAAACAAAATTTGAAGCCCGCGGTTTTAAATTTGATTTGGCTGATGAATGGCCCGAAATTGATTATGCCGAAGAGATAAAAAAACAAATCGGTTTGGATATTACCAAGGCGTCGGATACGGAAATTAAAAATAAATTGAATGAACTTGGCATCGCTTACAAAGGCGAAAACCGCGAGCGACTTTTGGATACTTTGTGGAAACATTGCCGCAAAACCATCGCTGGCCCGGCGTTTCTGGTCGGTCATCCAAAAATTGTGGCGCCGCTTTCCAAATCCAATCCACAGGCGCCGGAAAAAACCGAAATGTTTCAACCGCTTATTGCCGGCAGTGAAGTCGGTCGCGGCTATTCGGAATTAAATGACCCATTGGAACAGAGAACGCGTTTTGACGAGCAGAAAAAACTTTTGGCGGCCGGTGATGAAGAGGCGATGATGCCGGACGAAGAATTTGTGGAAATGCTGGAATACGGCATGCCGCCGGCTTGCGGTTTTGGTTTCGGCGAACGGCTGTTCGCGATTTTAGAAGACAAACCGCTCCGCGAAACCCAGCTTTTTCCCCTGATGCGCTCAAAAATCTAGGAACGACAGAGAGAACAAATTTTAAAAATTCTAGGTGGGGGCGTGCCGCCCCGCCTTGGCGGGGTGGGGTTAAGGAATTTGTAAAATTTAGTTCTTGGAGTCGTTTTGTATTTTAAGGTATAGTGCGGTTATGAATCTTGGATTTTGGGGAAAATTGAAGAAAAAGGGAAAGCCGCTCATTTGCCAAGCGCCGATGGCTGATGTAACCGACGCGGCTTTTCGGCGAATGATTGCTAAATACAGCAAAGGTAAAAATGGCCGATTAGATGTAATGTGGACGGAATTTGTTTCGGCTGATGGCTTATGTTCAGCGGGAAAAAATAAATTGCTTCATCAATTGGTATTTTCCGAAAAAGAGCGGCCGATTGTCGCCCAACTTTTTGGCGCCAAATCGGAGACGATGCGCCGCGCCGCCGCCATCGTGGCGAAACTCGGTTTTGACGGTATAGACATCAATATGGGTTGTCCCGACCGGGCGGTGGAAAAACAGGGCGGCGGCGCGGCTTTAATAAAAAATCCACTTCTTGCTCGCGAGCTCGTTAGAGCGGCGAAAAAAGGCGCGGGAAAATTACCAGTGTCGGTAAAAACTCGTATTGGTTACAATAAGAATGAATTGGTTTCCTGGTTGCCAGCATTGCTAGCCGAAAAGCCGGCGGCAATAATTATTCACGCTCGGACGCGCAAAGAAATGTCCAATGTGCTGGCGCGTTGGGAACATATTCGTGAAGCGGTGGCACTGCGCGATAAAGTTGGTAGCCAGACTTTAATTATCGGTAATGGCGATGTCATTGATTTAACGGACGCCGAACGCAAAGTTAAAGAATCAGGCGCCGACGGGGCAATGCTCGGTCGGGCGTTTTTCGGTTGCCCGTGGCTGTTTTCTGATTCTTTAAGGCTAAACCTTAAATCTTCAGAAAGGTTTAGCCTTTCTTTGAAGATTCTACTGGAGCACGCCAAACTTTTTGACCAGCTTTTAGGTAAGCACAAATCATTCGCGGTGATGAAAAAACATTTCAAAGCCTATGTGAGTGGTTTCCCCGGCGCCAAAGAATTGCGAGTAAAATTAATGGCTACCAAAAATGTCGCCGAAGTAGAGAAAACTGTTTCGGATTTTTTGAATCATTCGGGTTAAACCACCTGATTGTTTTGTCGCGCTTAAACCAAGTCATTTGTCGTTTGGCGTAACGCCAAATTTCAGTGACAAGTTTTTCCACCATTTCGTTTTTAGAAATTTTGCCGCGCAAGAAACGAGAAAGATAACGATATTCCAAGCCCAGTTCCTCCATCCGTTTCCAGGACAAGCTGTTTTTGTGAAGATGTTTCGCTTCCGCGACCATACCGGTTTTAATTTGCGCGAGTAAGCGCGTGCGAATTTTTTCTTTCAATTTTTCTGGTGGCAAAGTCATGCCGATTTTGATTACTTGGGAGTTGAGCTCCCAAGTTGGATACACTAACTTGTTGCTATCGCTTAAAGTTAGTGTATGTTGCTTTTCTGCCAGATTTTTATGTTTATATAGATAGGATGCGATTTCAATCGCTCGAATCAGACGGCAGGGATTGTTCAGGTCGATTTTTTTTGCTTGCGCCGGGTTCAGTTTTTTCAAAATAGCGAAAAGTGCCGCCGCGGATTTTTTTAACAAACGAGCGCGCAGTTTTGGATTAGGTGGCGTTGATGACAAAGAAATTTCACCAAGCAAGGCGGAAATATAAAAACCGGTGCCGCCGCAAATTATTGGAGTTCGGCCGCGCGCCATTATGTCGGCAATCACGGCGCGCCCTAACCGCACAAAATCAGCAGCCGAAAATTGTTTATTGGGTTCAGCAACATCCAAAAGGTGATGCGGCACGCCTCGCATTTCTTTCTTGATAATTTTCCCAGTGCCGATATTCAAACCGCGATAAACCTGCCGCGAGTCGGCGGAAATTACCTCCCCGTTGAATTTTTTCGCCAGTCGCACCGCCAAAGCGCTTTTCCCCACTGCCGTCGGTCCGACAATCACTAATATTTGTTTTTTCATTAAAAATTAAAAAATGCCGGGAGAGAGAATCGAACTCTCATGGATTACTCCGCACGATTTTGAGTCGTGTGCGTCTACCAATTCCGCCATCCCGGCACTTGTTCGTCTAGTTTAAAAAAGTTTTCAACAAAAAGCAATTTGCCGCGATTTTTATCCGTGTTAGAATTTGAGTATTAAAGCTAATGAAGCTGTAAGCTAACGCAGCTAGTGAAGCTAATTTATTTATATGCCCTCGCAGTTTTTAAATAATTCAATTTTTTGGATTGAAGTGGACAAAATTCGTCCTAATCCTTTTCAGCCGCGAAAGGATTTTGACGAAGCGCGTATCAAAGATTTAGCCGATTCTATTCGGATGTATGGCGTGCTTCAGCCCTTGGTGGTGACTCGCCGCGAATCTTTGAAAGACGACGGCGGTTTGGCGGTGGAATACGAATTGATTTCTGGCGAGCGGCGTTTGCGAGCGTCCAAGTTGGCGGGTGTTCGAGAAGTGCCGGCGATTATTCGCAATGACAGCAACGACGCTCGGACCAAACTGGAATTGGCGATTATTGAAAATCTTCAGCGCGAAGATTTAAATGCTATTGATCGGGCGCGAGCATTCAAGCGGCTAGTGGATGAATTTGGCTTTAAACATCATCAAATTGGCACCAAAATTGGTAAGAGTCGCGAGTATGTTTCCAACTCCATGCGCATTTTGGCTTTGTCGGAAGAAATTCTTCAAGCTCTTAGCGAAGGTAAAATCAACGAGGGTCACACCCGGCCGCTACTGATGTTGATTGACCGGCCGGAAGAGCAGATGACCTTATTCAAAGAAATCATTTATAAGAAAATTAATGTTCGTGAAGCAGAAATGGTATCGCGACGCATTGCTTATGACCGAGCCCGCAAGCAAGTGCGAATGATTGATCCGGACATTATTGCTCTGGAAGAAAAGTTGGCGGTGTCGTTAGGCACCCGAGTAAAAATTCAACGCGGCGAGCAGGGCGGTAAAATTTCCATTGACTTTTTCACCGACGACGATTTGCGGATGATTTTGGCTTTGATGGAAACCAACAAAAAGAAACAGCCGACGGAAATGTTAGAAAAGTTTATTCAATCGCAAGAACCGTTGCAGGAAAATTTGGCGCCGATTGCCGTACTAGCAACGCCAGCCGAAACAGCGATTGTTGGGAACGAAATCGCGCCTGAAATTACTCCACCGCCGCCGGAACCAACCGAACCGCCCGACGACGACCTCTATTCCGTCCGAAATTTCACTATTTGAAGCACCAATTTGGTAAGGCGCAAAGAACAAATTTTAAAAATTCTAGGCGGGGGCGTGCCAAATTGCGAGTTCTGACGAGTAATTTGGGGTTAAGGAATTTTTAAAATTTAGTTCTTGGAGCCGCTTTTATATCTTACCAATCGCGTCCACCACATCGCGGATTTTTTTCTTGGCAAAATTAGTTTTGACGAAATTCAGCCACTTGGCGTTGGGGTGAGCGTTTTCTTTTACCAGAATTTCCACAATGTCGCCATTTTTAAGTTTGGTGTCAAGCGAAACCAATTTGCCGTTAATCTTGGCGCCGTTGGTGTGATTGCCGATATCGGAATGAATGGCAAAAGCGAAGTCAATCGGGCCAGCGTCGATTGGCAAGTCAACCACATCGCCTTTGGGAGTGAAAACAAAAACCCGATACTGAAAAAAATCCGCCTGCATGTTATCAAAATATTCGTCGTTGCCGCTTTTCAGCAGTTCCGTTTGAGAGTCGGCGATTTGCTTAATCCAGTCGGGCACTTCTTTGTTGTCTGTTGTCGCGCCGTTTTTCTTTTTGCCAATAAAGGGAATGAATTGAGCCAGCCAAAGCAAGCCGAGTGTTTTGTCGCCAACTTTTTTACCTTCTTTATAAGACAAATGGAAAGCGACGCCGTATTCGGCTTGACGGTGCATTTCTTCGGTCCGGATTTGCACTTCTACAATACCGCCGTCGCCGGTAAAAACCGTGGTGTGAATGCCTTTATAATTATTGGGTTTGGGAAAAGCAATGTAATCTTTGATTCGGCCGGGCAAGGGTCGCCAGTGGCCGTGAATGGCACCGAGCGCTTTGTAACAATCTTCCAACGATGGCACAATTACTCGCAAAGCCAAAATGTCATAAACATTTTCAATTTCCATATTTTTGCGTTGAAGTTTTCGCCACAAGCTGAAATAACTTTTGACGCGGGTGTCGGTGTGGATTTGAACTAAGCCGCTTTTTGCCAAAGTTTGTTTCATCGCTCGGCTGAATTTTTCCAATCGCTCGGCGTTTTCTTTTTCCCGTTGCTTCAGCAGGCCTTTGACCGTTTCGTATTCTTTGGGGAAAACATAAGGAAAGGCGAGATTTTCCAGTTCGCGATTAATTTTTCGCATTGACAGCCGATAAGCGAGCGGGGCGTAGATTTGCAAGGTTTCGGCGGCGATGCGCTCCTGCTTTTCTGATTTGACATATTGTAAAGTGCGCATATTGTGTAATCGGTCGGCCAGTTTGATGATGAGCACCCGCAAGTCCTGCGACATTGCCACAAAAAGTTTGCGCAAACTTTCAATGTGCCGTTCCGCGCCGTGGTAGCGCAGTTTGCCGAGCTTGGTAACGCCGTCAACCAAGAACAAAATTTCTTTGCCGAATTCTTTTTCCAAATCCTCCGGTTTGACGCCGGCGTCTTCCAAAGTGTCGTGAAGCAAACCGGCGGCAACGGAGACCGGCCCCATACCTTGCTCGGTTAAAATTTTGGCGGTTTCAAAACAATGATTGAAATACGGTTCGCCGGAAAATCTTTTTTGTCCACTATGTGCTTTTTCAGCGAACTGATAGGCTTTTTCCACCAGCGCCTTGTCGTTGTCCGAAATCTCACCAAGTAGAGAAATAAGTTGGTTTAGGTCTGCCATAAAAATAGCTTCGTTAGCTTGTAGCTTCAATATTCCCGAATCTTCTATTTCCCACATTATACCGCAATTATAAAAAGTCAATATACACTAAGTTTAAGCGATAGCTTTAAGTTAGTGTATGGGGAAGTATAAGGGTATTTCGCGAGATTCAGAATCTCACAGAAAATCTCACAGGAGCTAATTTTTACTTTTGAATACTCGTTTGGATTTTTTTGGTTCGGAAAGAATCTGGAGAGCGCGAGCGAGGGTGACGGTATAAACATCATCTGTTTTGAGCGAACGGAAGTCGCTGTCGCGGACAATGAAAGGACCGAACCGGCCGCGCGAAGCGGTGATTTCTTTGCCGGTTGAATCTTTACCCAGCAAGCGCGGTAAGGATAAAAATTTCAGGGCGTCCGCCAGAGTAACTTTGGTCGGGTCGGCGCCGCGCGGCAAGCTGGCGCGTTTTGGCTTGCCTTTGCCCTTTTCTGTTTTTCCTAACTGAACATATGGGCCAAATTTGCCGGACAAAAGTAACACCGGCAGGCCACTAGTTGGGTCAATTCCCAGCGGCGTGTCCTCTTGCTTTTTAACTTCTAAACCCTCCAAGGTCAGCGAACCGTCGCAAGCGGGGAATTTTTTACAAGAAAGAAAACGGCCGTTCTTGCCGAGTTTGATTTCCATTAGGCCGGCGCATTTCGGGCATTTAAATTTTGCGTCGGCTTCGCCTAGGTTAGTGGCTTTTTCCAATTTTTCTTTTTGCTTTACTTCTTGATGAAAAGGTTTGTAAAAATTACCCAGTACTTTTTCATACTCTTTTTTGCCTTCGGCGATAGCGTCCAAATTATCTTCCATTTCGGCGGTGAACGAATCGCTGATGTAAGTGGCAAAATGTTGTTCCAAAAACGAGCTGACCACATCACCGGTATCGGTTGGTTTTAACGAACGATTGATTTTTTCCGTATAGCCGCGTTTTTCCAAAGTGTCAATAATAGACGCGTAAGTGGACGGTCGGCCGATACCGCGTTTTTCCAATTCTTTGATGAGGCCGGCTTCGCTATAGCGCGGCGGCGGCTCGGTTTGTTTTTCTTCGGAAATAATTTCTTTGAGTTTCAGGGTTTCAGCTTTGGCAACTTTCGGCAATTCAATATCTTCGCCGGCGGAAGCCGGGTCGGCCAACAGCCAGCCTTTATATAAGGTGCGCGAACCGTTGGCGGTGAAAACGGGAATTGTTTTGTCGGAGGCGCCGGCGGTGATAGCGGTGCGGAGCAGGCGCGCGTCTTTCATTTGCGAAGCGAGGGTGCGGCGGTAAATAAGTTCGTAAAGTTTTTTCTCATCACCGCCATAGCCGGCAGTGGCGCGTTCAAAGTGGGTTGGGCGAATCGCTTCGTGAGCTTCTTGAGCGTTTTTAGATTTAGTCGCGTATTGACGGCCTTCGTGATGTTCAGCACCGTAGGTATTTTTTACGGCTTGGGCGATCGCGGCCAGCGCGGTGGCGGCCAAAGTTACGCTGTCCGTTCTCATATAAGTGATGAGGCCGGCTTCGTAAAGTTTTTGCGCCGCGCGCATGGTTCGCGAGGGCGAGAAACCCAAACGGCTGGAGGCGGTTTGCTGAATGGTGGAGGTGGTAAATGGAGCGCGCGGCGCGCGGCGCGTTTCGGTTTCGGTTACATCAGCCACTGTCCATAATGATTTTTTTGCGACGGAGAGAATTCGTTCGGTTTCCACTGCGGTTCTCGGTTCAATTGAACAACTGGTGCGGAAATCGCCGGCTTTCGCGTTAAAATCGGCGAAGATTCGCCAGAAAGTTTCCGGCTTGAACGCTTTAATCTCGCGTTCGCGTTCCATCAGAATCCGTAGGGCGGGTGATTGGACGCGGCCGGCGGATAAACCATAGCGCACTTTTTTCCAAATCAAACCCGACAGGTCATAGCCGACCAAACGGTCCAGGACGCGCCGCGCCTCCTGGGCGCGGCGCAAATTTTGGTCAATCGCTCGCGGGTGCGCCAGCGCTTCTTCAATGGCATCTTTGGTAATCTCATGGTAGGTAATTCTCTTAATTTTGGAACTGCCCAAATTATCTTTGATAATTTGGGCTAGGTGCCAAGCAATCGCTTCACCTTCACGGTCGGGGTCGGTGGCGATAATGATTTCATCGGCTTGCTGGGCGGCGGCGGCGATTTCCGCCACCACTTTTTCTTTGCCCTTGGCAATTTCGTAATGGGGAATAAAACCGCCATCAATGTCCACGGCGTTTTTATTGGATTTCGGCAAATCACGCACATGACCAATGGAAGCGCGCACCGAAAAATCATGGCCGAGATATTTCCCGATGGTCTTCGCCTTCGCCGGCGATTCCACAATCAGCAATTTCATACCATTTAGTATTACACAGAATTTGAAAGCTTGGCAAATTTAAGAAAATTTTTAAGGGAGCGATTGTAGTTTTCGCCCCCTTAGTGTTCGTCGGGTTCATATTGTTTCGGATTTTCCCTTATCATAACTTCCCCTCCTTCGGTTTTGATGTCTACTAGTTGCAGTGGCGAATCGTGAAGTCCGACAATAACACCTCTTGTTTCGGCGCCGATTCGTTTGACCCGTTGCCCTTTTAGGCAGTTGGTCCATTTCATTATTATCACCGCCTTTCTAATTCAATTATAGATTTTCTTAGTTGCAAGTCAATGTGATATAATTTTGCTATGTCACTTTTATCTTTTCTAAAAAGAAAAAACGAACAGAGCTATCTGCTGTTTGATATCGGTAGCGGTAGCGTCGGCGGTGGGGTGGTGACTTTTGACGACGGCAAACCGAAAATCATTTATACCAATCGTGAGCAATTTTCTTTTGAGCGGGAAATCAATCAAAAAAAGTTGTTTGCCAATATGGCGAAGGCTTTAGAAAAATCAGCGAGCGACATCCAGAAAAATGGAATGTCGCACCTGACTTTTACCACTTTCGGCGCTCGCCGCGTCAAAAATGTTTTTTGTGTTTTGTCGGCGCCCTGGTGTTTGTCGCGAACAAGAATTTTGAAAGTGAGAAAAGATGAGCCGTTCACCATTACCCCCAACTTTTTGGAACGAATTGCTGAAGCCGAGGAATTGGAATTTGATAAAGACGCGCCCAAGATTGGCGACGGCCTTTACGAAGGCAAAGCTAAATTAAGCGCCATAGAGAAAAAAATAATAAAGATTCGGCTCAACGGCTACGAGTTGCGTTTACCGATTTTCAAAAAAGCCACTAACTTGGAACTCTCGTTGTTTATCAGCGTTACTACGGAAGAAATTAAAGAGGCGATTGAAAAAGCCATCGCCAAAATTTTTGGTCATCAACAACATCTTGAATTTAATTCTTTTGTCCTGACTTCTTTTACTGCTCTGCGTGATTCTTTTCCGAATAAACACGATTTCATTTTTATGGATATCAGCGGTGAAGCGACTGAACTGGCTTTTGTTCGTCGGCAAATTATTTTGGAAACAGCGTCTTTTCCTTACGGCCGCAACACTTTAATTCGGCGCTTGGCGCAAATTTTAAAAACCGAACCGGCCTTGGCGGAATCATCCTTGGCGCTTCGCTTGAATGGCAAGACCGAAGAAGCGCTTAAAATTGCCGGTGATGAATGGTTGAAGTTTTTGGATGCGGCAATCGCTGATTTCGCTAAAGATGATTTTGTGCCGGTTAAAGTTTTTTTAACCGCCGACCCGGATGTTAGGAAATATTTTGAAGAATTAATCGGTCGGCAAATCATCAGCCAATTCAGTTTGGAAGGCGATAAATTATCGGCTATTTCTCTAGACGAAAATGTTTTGAAAAATTATTACCGCGCCAGTGGTCACGCCGAAATTGACCCATTCATTTTAATTGAAACATTATTCTTGCGCCGTCTCGCCCAAAATTCCCAGTTTTAATTTATTAAGTTATCAACAATTGCGTATTAGGAAAGGAGTGGTAAAATAAGCTTATGCCGAAACAAATGCCTCAAGATGTGGTGCCGCCCGGCCGCCGTTCAATTCGCCGGATTCCTTTGTCGTTCAGTCGCAAGAGCACCGAAAAAGAAATTGACACCGAACAAATTTTCAAAAAACGCGGTACGAAGCGCAATTGGAAACTTGGCATCTGGCTGGTGGCGGTCGGCGCGGTTTTATTTTTGTTGGTAGCCGCCGCTTTTGTTTTTACCGGCGCGACGGTAACCATTGAGCCGCGCCAAAAAATTGTTAATGTGGATATTGAAGCGGTGGCTAAAAATCCTAGTGAACTAACTTACGAAACAATTGCGGTCGGCGGCGCCAAGACCGTTTATCTCCAAGCCACCGGTGAATCAAAAGTAGAAAAAAAAGCCTCGGGCGCGATCGTTATTTACAACAATTACAGCAGTTCGCCTCAACGATTGATAAAAAATACTAGATTTGAAACGCCGACCGGTTTGATTTATCGGATTGAAAAATCAATTGTGGTGCCCGGTACGCGGCTAGAAAATGGCAAAACAATTCCTGGTAGTTTAGAAACGACCATATTCGCTGATTTACCCGGCCCCGATTACAATATCAGCTTGACCGATTTTACCGTGCCGGGCTTCAAGGGCACGCCGCGTTATGAAGGTTTTTACGCTCGTTCTAAAACGCCGATGGCTGGCGGTTTTATCGGCAAGGTGCCAACGGCTTCGGAAGATAAAATGAACGAGGCTTATGCCAGTGCTGAAAAGGAATTGAAGCAGGAATCAGCGCAAAAAATCAGTAGCCAAAAGCCCGACACTTTTGTCTGGTATCCGTCGGCGCTATTATTCGAATCGGTGAGACAACTGCCGACGGCGGCTGCCGGTTCAATGATTGCTCTTACCGTCAACGCCACTTCTACCGCCGTAGTGTTTTCCAAATCAATTCTTAGTCGTTATATCGCCGCGCATTCAACAACGGATTATGATAAAGAACCAGTGCTGGCGGATGAACTTAGTGATTTGATTTTCACGCCGAGGTTTGACGCTAAAGCCGGTGTCGGCGATTCCTTGCCGTTTTCCTTGAAAGGTCAAGCGAAATTAATTTGGCAATTTGACGCCACTAAACTTAAAAGCGACCTAGCGGGCAAAAGTAAAAAAGAAATTTCATCAATTATCGCTGTTTATCGCGGTATCGTTCGAACCAGCGTCGTCATCCGGCCTTTCTGGGAAAGCCAATTCCCAAATAATCCGGCAAAAATCAAGATTAACATTGTATTGACTTCAAATTAGCCATTTGCTACAATGCTTTTGTTCTCAAGTTTTAATGGAAAAATCAAAGGATAAAGAGGTATACGCATTCGGGATAGTCACCGAGGCGTTGCCCAACACGCTATTTAGGGTTGAATTAGAACCGAACAGCAAGATGATAATCGCTTATCTGGCCGGCAAGATGCGGCTCCATCGCATCAGGGTCTTGGTTGGCGATAAAGTCAAAGTCGTCGTTGATAATTACGGCGAAAAAGGACGAATTGTTCAACGGCTCTAGCTCTGGCGTTTTTTTAGTTTTTAATTATACGCTTTTTGTATGCGGGTTAAGGCTTCAGTTAAAAAAATATGTCCGAAGTGCAAAGTGGTTAGGCGCCAAGGTCACCTTTATGTTATTTGCTCGGCCAATCCGAGACATAAGCAACGGCAAGGTTAAAAATCAATATGCGCATTTTGGGTATAACATTGCCGGAAAATAAGCGAATGGAAATTGCCTTAACAGCGCTTTATGGTGTTGGTCGGCCACGAGCGCGACATATTTTGAAAAGCGCCGATGTTGATTTTGGCAAAAAAGCTTCGGCCATTACCGAAACAGAAGAAAATGCCATCAGAAAAATTGTGGAAAAGCTCCAGATTGAAGGCGATTTAAAAAGAGCCACCGCTAGCAATATCAAGCGTTTGAAAGATATAAAATGTTACCGAGGCTCGCGTCATTTGAGAGGTTTGCCAGTTCGCGGTCAACGCACCAAAACCAATTCTCGTACTCGTCGCGGCAATGTTCGCAAGACGATGGGCACGGGGAGAAAGAAAGTGGAAAAAACATAATCATATGGGTAAAAAACGAATTGTAAAAACTGAAGAAAAATCTACCCCGACGGCCGTCGGGACGGCAAAAGCATCAGCCGCTAAGAAAAAAATCGAGCGCGGTGTTTTGCATATTCAATCAACTTACAACAATACTATGCTTATTTTAACCGACGAAGCCGGCAACGCCGTGTTCTCTTCTTCCAGCGGCGCCCTAGGTTTTAAAGGCGCCAAAAAAGGCACGCCGTTTGCCGCCGCTAAAGTCGGCGAGGTGATTGGTGAAAAAGCTAAAACCGCCGGCGTTAAGGAAGTTACAGTGATTGTTAAAGGTGTCGGCGCTGGTCGGGAATCAGCCATTCGCGGTTTTATTTCCAAGGGCATCGGCTTGCTTAAAATAAAAGATATTACGCCGGTGCCGCACAATGGCCCAAGACCACCTAAACCTCGGAGGGTTTAGTTTTTAATTTTTATGATTCGCCATCCTAGATACAAAATTGGTCGGAGATTAGGTTCAATCGTCTACGAAAAATGTCAGACGCCTAAATTTGCTTTGGCTAAAGAACGAGGTGGCGCTAAAGATAAGCGACCGCGCGGCAAAAGTGAATTCGGGGTTGTTCTTTTGGAAAAACAGCGAGCGCGGTTGATGTATGGCGTGCCCGAACGACAGTTCAAACGGTATGTGCGAGAGATTATCAGAGAGGGCGGCGCTAATCAGGGTGAAATGCTCTATAAAAAGTTGGAAGCTCGGATTGACAATACTGTGTTTCGGCTCGGTTTGGCGCCGACGCGCGCCGCCTCTCGCCAAATGGTTTCCCACGGCCATATTTTGGTGAATGGCGTCAAGGTAACGATTCCTTCTCAAGCAATTGAAGAAGGCGATATGATTGGTATTCGCGCTAGCAGTTTAAATAGGAAGATTTTTGCCGAATTAGAAAATAAATTTAAGGAAGTTCAGGCGCCGAGTTGGTTGAAACTTGATGTCAACAAAAAGGAAGCCAAAGCCGTCGGTTTGCCTCGACTAGACCAAGGAGCGCCGCTCCTCAATTGGAGCGGTATTCTGGATTTTTACAAGCGCTAATTTTATTAAAAATTTATCAGCTAATTTTATTATTATGGACCAAAGCATAGTTTTGCCTTCTAAACCGAGAATCGTTCGTGAAAAAGATAATCTTGGTGTTTATGAAATAGACGGCTTATATCCAGGTTATGGTCATACGCTCGGCAATTCTTTGCGGCGGATAATTCTTTCTTCTTTGCCCGGGGCGGCAATTACTTCGGTTAAGATTGAAGGGGTGTCCCATGAATTTTCTACTATAGATGGAATCAAAGAAGATGTGGTAACGATTATTCTTTTGCTCAAGAAAGTTCGGATGAAAATTAACGGCGAAGAGGCGCAATCCTTGGAGCTTAAAATCAAAGGTCCTAAGGAAGTGTCGGCGGCTGATATCCAGGCGCCCGGTCAAGTGGAAATTTTGAATCCTGAACAGCATTTAATGTCCATTACCGGCAAGACCGAAGTTCAATTAGAAATTACCGTGGAACAAGGTCTTGGTTATGTGCCAAAAGAGGCGCTCCAAAAAGAACGGGTGGAAATTGGCGCGATTGCCGTTGACGCCGCTTTTACCCCGATTCGGCGAGTCAATTACGAAGTGGAAAATATGCGAGTTGGCAATCGAACTGATTTCAATCGTTTGCGGGTTATCATTGAAACCGACGGCTCGTTAAAACCGGCGGAGGCATTGTCGCGCTCAATTGAAATAATGATTAACCAACTCAAGGCGGTGGTTGGTTTTAAGGAAGAAGAATCAATCGCGTTGGAAAAAATTAAGACAGTGGAAGATAAGCCGACGGAAGAAAAGAAAAACAGAATAATTTTGGACCCGGAATTGCTGAAGACGAGAATTGAATCACTTTCTTTGTCTCATAGAACCATTAATGCTTTGACCAACGGCAACATCCGCACTTTGGGCGGTTTGGCGCGGAAGAAGGAAGAAGACCTTTTGGATATTGACGGTTTAGGGAGTAAGGGCGTGCAAGAAATTCGGAAGCTTTTGAATAGTTACGGTATTGTTTTGAAATAAAAAAATGAGACACCATCGAGCTAACAGAAAATTCGGCCGCGAAAAAAATCAAAGAAACGCTTTGCTGATTTCTTTGGCGAGCAATTTAATTCAACAAGGTAAAATTAAAACCACCGAAGCCAAAGCCAAGGAAGTCAGGCCCTTTGTGGAAAAATTGCTGTCTAAAGCGCGGCTCGGCACTCTTGCCTCTTTCCGTTTGGTGGCGGCGCGATTGCGCAGCGCGGAAACGGCGAAAATTTTAGCGGAAAAAATCGCGCCAAAGTTTAAAAATCGGCCGGGTGGTTACACTCGAATTACCAAGTTGCCGCGGCGCGCTGGCGACGCTAGCCCGATGGCGATTATTGAATTTGTTGAAACTTTGAGCTAATATGCCTAACTCTATGAAAAATTGGACAATTGACGCTACCAGCAGAGTTTTGGGTAGAGTGGCCAGTGAAGCGGCTTATATTTTGATGGGTAAAAATGAGCCGGATTATGAACCAAATGCCGAGGGGAAAACGATTGTCACTGTTACCAACGCCAGTAAAATAAAAGTGACGGAGAAAAAACTTTCGCAAAAAATGTATGAGAGTTATTCCGGTTACCCGGGCGGTTTGAAATTTTTATCGCTTAAAGAAGTAGTGGCGCGGAAAGGTTTTAGCGAAGCTTTGCGGTTGGCGGTCTACGGAATGTTGCCAGGCAATAAATTGCGGCCATTGAGAATAAAACGACTTAAAATTTCTGAATAAAATAAAATGGAAGAAAAAGAACTAAAGAATAAAATGTTAGCGGGCGGCAGATATTTGGAAGCGGTTGGCCGACGCAAGACCTCAGTCGCCAGGGTGCGTTTATTTGCTAGCAAAACAACGACGATGATTGTCAATGAAAAACCGTTGGCGAAATATTTTCCGACTAAAGAATTACAAGACATTCCCGTAGAGCCGCTTAAAGAATTAAAACTCTCTGACCATTTTGGAATTTCGGTGAAAGTCAAAGGCGGCGGTTCACATTCTCAAGCCGAAGCGATTCGGCACGGTTTGGCACGGACGTTAGTGGCTTATGATGTTGATTGGCGCAAAGCACTCAAGCCCGCCGGTTTCCTGAAACGCGACCCGCGCGCCAAAGAACGCCGCAAATTCGGCTTGAAGAAAGCCCGTAAAGCGCCGCAATGGAGTAAGAGATAATTTTTTGCTACAATTGTTTTATGGACGAAAACCTAGATGATTCCGTGGTCGCTGAAGAAGCGACGGCGGAAACTATAAAAAAGTTGCGTGAAAAGCTTAAGGCAACGCAGAAGGAACGCGATGAATATCTTACCGGTTGGCAGAGAGCCAAAGCCGATTTGATTAACGCGCGTCAACGGGACGAAACGGACAAAAAAGAATTTGTTAAGTTTGCCAATGAGCGGCTGATTGACGGCTTGATTCCGGTTCTGGACAGTTTTGAATTGGCTTTCAATAATAAAGAAAGCTGGGAAAAAGCCGATAAAAATTGGCGCGCTGGCGTGGAATTTATTTATAATCAATTGAAGAAAACACTGGCCGATGTCGGTTTGGAAGAAATTAATCCATTAGGTGAAAAGTTTGACCCGCTGCGTGATGAAGCCGCCGCTTATGAATCGGTTGCCGCTGAAAGCGATGAACATAAGATTTTAGCAGTGAGCCAAAAGGGTTACTTACTGAACGGCCGGCCAATGCGCCCGCCGAAAGTGAAAGTCGGAGAAATTCAAAAATAAAATGCTAACGCCATATTTAAATTCACAATTTATAGAAAAAATTTTGACCGATCGCTATGGCCGGCAATTTCGTTGTTTGTTTTTGGTGGCGTTGGTGGATGGGGAAGTCAAAGGCAGATTGGTTTCTGCCCGACCGATTTTTACGGATGTTACAGATGTCAGACATCCGTCATGTGACGGATGTCTGACATCCAAGAGATTCTTTTTGCCAATCATTCGCTCGCCCAAGAAAATTTTTACTGAGCGTGTTTGGTTACCTATTGTCAGTTATTTTGCCCTCAAAGATTTTTCTTTCGTTACTAGCCAAATGACTCGCGCCCCCAGCTCTCTCTAAATTCTTCTTGCGCTATCTTTTGCTATCGCAGAAAATAGTGCGTTTATTTTTAATTTACAATTTATATGAGTAAAATTATAGGTATAGATTTAGGTACAACTTTCTCCGCCGTGGCGATGATGGAAGCCGGCACGCCGAGAGTTCTTGAAAACGCGGAAGGTCAGCGGACGACACCGTCCATTGTGGCGCAAAGCAAAACCGGCGAGCGACTGGTAGGACTTCTTGCTAAACGGCAGGCAGTCACCAACCCGAAAAATACAATCTTTCAAATTAAACGCTTTATGGGTCATACCTATGATGAGACTGATGTTCAAAAGGATGCCAAGAATGTGTCATTTGAAACGCGCAAAGGTGCAAGCGGCGGAGTAGAAGTAAAAATGAACGATAAATGGCTGCGGCCCGAAGAGGTGTCGGCCATGATACTCACCAAACTAAAGAATGATGCTGAAGCGCGGCTTGGCGAAAAAATCACCGAAGCGGTCATTACCGTGCCGGCTTACTTCAACGACAGTCAGCGCCAGGCGACCAAAGACGCCGGAAAAATCGCTGGTCTTGATGTAAAAAGAATTATTAACGAGCCGACCGCGGCCGCTTTGGCTTACGGCTTCAACAAAAAGAAAGACGAAAAAATCGCGGTTTTTGACTTCGGCGGCGGCACTTTTGACATTTCTATTTTGGAGGTGGGTGATGATGTGATAGAAGTCAAATCAACCGATGGCGACTCACACCTCGGTGGCCGCGACATTGACTACACAATCGTCAATTGGCTTGCCGAGACCTTCAAGAAGGAAAACGGCATTGATTTAAAGAAAGACCCACTGGCTCTCCAACGACTTGATGAGGCGGCCGAGAAAGCCAAAATTGAGCTCTCAACGGCAATGCAGACCGAAATAAATATTCCTTTTATTACCTCCGGCACCGACGGGCCGAAACATCTTCTTGTCACTATGACCCGCGCCAGGCTTGAGGAATTAACGAGGGAATTTATTGACCGAGCTATGACTATCACCAAACGAGCAATGGAGGCCAGTCCGTTTAAGGTTGGCGAAATAAACGAAGTGGTGTTGGTCGGCGGTCAAACGAGAATGCCAGCGATTCAAGAATCGGTCAAAAAGTTTTTTGGCAAAGAACCACACATAGGTGTCAATCCGGATGAAGTGGTGGCAGTGGGCGCGGCGATTCAGGGCGGAATTCTCGCGGGTGATGTGAAAGATGTTTTACTTCTTGATGTCATTCCGCTAGCGCTTGGCATTGAAACCTTAGGAGGGGTGGCGACTAAATTGATTGAGAAAAACACGACGGTGCCGACGGCGCGAACACAGGTGTTTTCTACGGCCGCCGATAATCAAACTTCGGTGGAAATTCACATAACCCAAGGCGAACGGGCGATGGCGGCGGATAATAAGTCGCTCGGAAGATTTATTTTGGACGGTATACCGCCATCACTGCGCGGTATGCCTCAGGTGGAGGTAACATTTGATGTGGACGCTAACGGGATTCTAAATGTTACGGCAAAAGATAAAGCGACCGGTAAAGCTAATTCCATTAAAATTACCGCTAGTTCCGGCTTGTCCAAAGAAGAAGTGGAAAAGATGAAAAAAGAAGCGGCAGCGCACGAAGCGGATGACAAAGTAAAAAAAGAAGGAGTGGAAGCCAAGAATATCGCTGAACAACTAGTCTACACTTCCGAAAAAGCTCTCAAGGACGCTGGTGATAAAGTGCCGGCTGAACTGCGAAAGGCGATTGAAGACAAAATTTCCGATTTGAAGAGAGCTAAAGACGGCAGCGACTTAGCGGCTATTAAAACAGCTTCAGAAGCATTGTCGGTGGAAATTCAAAAGATAGGGCAATACATGCAGCAGAACCAACAACCAAAGAAAGATAATAGCGGTGAGGGAAATGTAAAGGATGCGGAGTTTAAGGAAAAGAAATAATATTCAGACAATCAAGATTCATATCTGCGATTTCCTTTCCTGAACCACTCTCTTTGCACTCTGCGGTGGCAAAGAACCGTTTTTCTGATTTGCAGAATAACAAATGAATGATATGATGTCAAGGTGTTAAAAGATTTTGCGTTCGGATATAATTTAACTATCAACTAAACATATGGCTTCACTGGCAATTACAATTAAACCCGGAACACGAAGACAAAAGTTTGTCGTAGAATTAAACGCGGTCCGGCTTGAACGGCTGGCGGCCGGTTTAGGTTTTTTCAGCGACGATTTTTTGAGAAGTTTAGCGCGTGCTGAGAGTGATTATCGTAGTGGCAGAACTCGCCGGATAAAATCGTTAGCTCAATTGAGAATGTCTTAATGCAGTTCAATGGAAATTATTACAACCAGAGAGTTTGAAGATCGTTATGTCAGATTGCCAATCATCATTCAAAAACGAGCTGAGAAGCAGGAACGATTGTTCTGCCACAATCCATTTTATCCGTCGCTCAATACAGAGAAGCTGGAACCGAAGTCAAAAAATGTTTGGAGTTTCCGTGTAGACAAGAGTTATCGGATCATTTTTAGATTTGTTGATAGTAAAACTGTTTTATTTTTAACTATCGGTCGACACGATTGGGTGTATAGATTGAAATTTTGAAACATGGCCAAAGATTATTACGAAACATTGGGGGTGGCGCGGAATGCCAACAAAGACGAAATAAAAAAAGCGTTCCGGAATTTGGCGCACAAATTTCACCCAGATAAAAAAGGTGGCGACGAGAAAAAATTTAAGGAAGCCAACGAGGCCTATTCGGTTTTATCTGACGACCGGAAGCGCTCCGAATATGATTCTTATGGCCGGGTCTTTTCCGGCGGAGGTCCCTCAACTGGTTCGGGGCAAGCGGGTTTCGACGGCTTCGATTTTTCCAATTTTACCGGCGAAGGTTTTGGTAATGCCAATTTCGATTTCGGCGACATCAATCTCGGCGATATGTTCAGTGATTTTTTTGGTCGTTCAACTGGCGAACGGCATCGCCAGCGCGGTCATGATATTTCCATTGATTTGGAAATTCTTTTTGAGGAGTCAATTTTTGGCGTGGAGCGCAAGATTTTTATCACTAAAGCTGGTATTTGCGATGTTTGCCGAGGCAATGGCGCCAAACCGGGGGTTGGCGAGAAAACTTGTTCGGCTTGCAACGGTAAAGGTAAACTTCATGAGACCAAACGGTCTTTTCTCGGCAGTTTTACCAGCGTTCGGACTTGCGGCACTTGCCGCGGCGCGGGCAAAGTGCCGGAAGAAAAGTGCCCACAGTGTCGCGGTTTGGGCGTGCTTAGAAAAGAATCGGAAATTATCGTTAATATTCCAGTCGGTATTAGCGACGGTGAAGTAATTCGTCTAGCCGGCGCCGGCGAGGCCGTCGCCAGTGGCGCGCCCGGCGACCTTTACGCCAAAATTTATGTTAAAAAACATTCGTTGTTCCATAAAGAAGGCAGTAATTTGGTGATCGATTTGAAAATTAAATTAACGACGGCATTGCTCGGCGGCGAATATAATTTAAAGACTTTGGACGGCGACATTGTCGTTAAAGTGCCGGTTGGTGTTTCTTTCGGCGAAATCTTGCGGGTGCGCGGCAAGGGTGTGCCGCTCGGTCGCGGCGGTAAGCGCGGCGACTTGCTCATTCGGGTAAAGATTGAATTGCCAGCGCATCTTTCCAAAGACGCGGCCGAGTTGGTTGAAAAACTAAAAGAAAAAGGGATTTAAAATTATACACTTATAATTCACTATAGGAAAAAATAGGAAATTTATTGGCGATGGTATATAATCGGCTTATGAATACCTTAATAATACAAAAAAAGGAGCAAGATTTTGAAACTATTATGAAAAAAGCCCGTCAAGTGTTGTTTGAGCTTGAGATTTTGCGTTCCGAGTGGGAGATTAAAAATGGTTTGGGAAAAGTTTATCCATCGGTGAAAGCTTTAATCAAAGATATGAAAGCCAAAATGGCGAAATGAAATGCGCCAGCTAATTACCTCACCAGCATTTGAGAAAATGCTCCAACAATTTCTTAGGAAAAATTCTAAGTTGGAGCAGAAATTAGCTAAGATTTTG
>JBBUFP010000002.1:17665-22447 GCA_038056445.1 Patescibacteria group bacterium | reverse complement strand
CACGATGAAGTTTATTAAATCAAATTAAAATGAACTGGTTTTATTACCTTGCCCCATTGTTCCTCCAAACTCTAATTTGGGTGCCGACGCGGCTGTTTTTTCTTTTCTTCGGCCATTTGGAGATTCGCGGTTTGGAAAATTTGAAAGCAGTCGGGCGTGATGGCCATGGGGTGATTTTCGCCGTTAATCATTCCGGCGAATTAGACGCGGTTATAGTACCGGCAGCATTGCCTTTTTTGTCGCGATTGATGCCAATGTTTTATACTTCACGCGAACAAAGTTTTTACAAAAATTCCGGCTGGCGGCAGATTTTTTACGGCGGTTTATTATTCAAACTTTGGGGCGCTCACCCGGTTAAGATTGGTTTGATGAATTATGAATTATCGCTTCAGACTCATGTGGAAATAATTAATCACGGTAATTCTGTTTTGATTTTTCCCGAGGGCAGCACGACCAAGGACGGCAATTTGAAAAAAGGCAAAGGCGGAGTAACATATTTGGCCTATAAAACCGGCGTGCCAATTGTGCCGATTTACATTCAGGGTTTGTTTAAATTAAATATCAAAGAATGGTTTTCTCGGCGACGGCAGGTTAGTATTACTTTCGGCAAGCCGATTGCCGCGGTAGAACTTTTTCCAAGCGGCCAGCCGTTTTTGGACGCCTCGCGTGACGATTTCCTCAATGCCGCCCAAATTGTGATGGCCAGAATCGCCGCCCTCTCGTAGTCTAATGGATAGAACATCTCCCTCCGAAGGAGAAGATACAGGTTCGATTCCTGTCGAGAGGATTGTGAATAAAAAAACCGGCGAACGCTTTGCGTTCGCCAGCACTAACTCGTCCAATTATTCACGGTTTCCCAGACACCAAGGGACAATCTCTTCAGTAAAAAATCTTTCACCCTTGGGCTCGCAATGAATCATGTGGCCGGTGACAACTTCCCTGTAAAGAGCGCCGTGGAATTTTGCTATTTCCTTCTGCGTGCCGATTGAAAGCGGGAAGACCTCATCCTCCGTTCCCGCCACCACTAAAGTGGGCATGCTGGTTCTTATCACGCGCCACGCGCCGACAAGATTTCCCAAGAGAATTTCCCCAACCGCTTTGCCCGATTCGCGCTCAAACGGCGGGTAGAAGTCGTTGGGGTGGCGGAACAATTTTTTCTCCTTAGGGTGAAGCTCAAAGGGCTTACTAAAAGCCATTGCCCAAAGATATCGCGGTCTTAAAAATCCGATACGGAATGGAATTTTTATACCAGCTGGCGGAGTGGACGCAAGCAGCACAACTTTTCGCACGAAAGGCCGCATTGCTGATTCTTGGGCGATAACTTGGGCGATGAGACCGCCCATGGAGTGGCCGATTAAATACACCTGGCCGATTGCTAGTATTGCGTCCCGGATGTCATCGCAATAATCCAAAAAGGACGCTTTCCGAAGCTCGCCGCCGCTAGTTCCGTGCCCGCGAAGATTTAAGGCGTAAGCGCGCTGTTTCATTGTTTTCACTAACATTTCAAACTGGTCGGCTGTCCCGCACATGCCCGGGATAAAAAGAAAGGCCGGCAAGTTGCTCGGTGAATTGCTTGGCAAAACATCATCTTCATTTGTGAGCGCGGTCAATTCACCCTCGCTCGGTATTTTTTTTGTCTTCATTCATCCTCCGGAGGTTTTGGTTTTAACCATGTTATCGTACTGAATTTCCATTACCCAATTTACAGCTAAAATCTTTTTTGTCAACCTCGATTTTCTGCTATAATTCGCTTATGAGAAATGAAGAAAATTTTTTGAAACTTTACCGGCAATTGAATACCGAGCAAAAAGCGGCGGTGGAGGCGATTGAGGGGCCGGTGTTTGTGGTGGCGGGGCCCGGGACGGGGAAAACCACAGTGCTGACTTTGCGCATTGCCAATATTTTACAGAAAACCGACACGCCGCCGGACGCGATTTTAGCTTTGACTTTTAGCGATTCGGGCGCGGCGACGATGCGAAAAAAACTCTCGGCACTTATCGGTCCCGCCGCTTATCGCGTTAATATCAACACTTTTCACGGTTTCGCCAATGATTTGATTAAGACCTATCCTGATAAATTTCCACGGATTATCGGCGCTGAACACATGGAGGATTTGGAAGCGCGACGAGTGATGCAGGCGGTGATTGATAAAACAAAGTTAAAAATTCTTCGGCCAAGAAACGACTCTAGCTATTATGTTGCCAAATGTCTTGCCGCCATTAAAGAACTCAAGCGGGAAAATATTTCGCCGAAAAAATTCAAGAAACTGGCTGAAGCGCAGGGTGTAGACAAAACCAAAGAATTGGCGCGAGTTTATCTAGCTTATGAAAAAAAATTAGCGCAGCGACGGTTGTATGATTTTGAAGATATGATTACGGAAGCAGTGCGAGTGTTGGAACACAACCGGGATTTTTTGCTGAAAATCCAAGAAGAGGCGCAATATATTTTGGCCGACGAGCATCAAGATGCCAATAATGCCCAGAATCGCTTGCTGGCGTTGCTTTGTTCTTACGATACTAATCCGAATTTATTTATCGTTGGCGACGACAAACAGGCGATTTACCGGTTTCAAGGCGCCTCGTTGGAAAATTTTTTGTATTTCCAACGGCTTTATCCAAAAGCGCGTCTAATTTTTTTGACGCAGAATTATCGTTCTCATCAGAAAATTTTGGACGCGACGCACGCGCTGATATTAAATAATTCTATTTTAGGTGAGAGGCCTAAGGCTTTGCGGGCCTGTCCCGTTAGAAGTTTCAAAGAAACTTCTAACGGGACTAATGGGATGAAAATTTCTGTCGCGGAATTTGGAACAAAAGAAGACGAGAGAAATTTTGTTGCTCAAGAAGTAAAAAAGAGAGTCGCGGGCAAGCCAGCGGAGGAAATCGCGATTTTGACGCGCGAAAACAAGGATGCCGAGCCGGCGGCGCGGGCTCTGGCAATGGCGGGAGTGCCGGCGGCGCGCTTTTCCGGCGCCGACGCGCTCTCGCATGTTCGCATTGACTCCTTTTTACAATTTCTTCAAGCGGTTGTAGAGCCGAAAGACGAACTGTTGGCGAAAGTTTTATTTTTTGATTTTTTAAATTTGCCGCCCCATGATATTTTTCTTTTATTGATGGTGGCTAGAAAAGAACGGCAGCCGATTTTAACGGCTTTGCGCCGCGACAAAAATTTTCAAGATTTCACTAAACAACTCGCGCATTTCAATAGAATTGCCAGAAACGAGCCGTTGGTCTGGGGCTTCAATCAAATCGTTGATGAGTCCGGTTTTCGCGCCGGACTGACAACTTTACCCGCTGCGGCGGAAGTTTTACCACTTTTTGAGGCCTTGCTTCGGACAGTAGAACGATTTGCTGAAAGAGAAAAACGCGCTACCGTTGCTGACTTTTTGAACCATTTGGCAGAAGCGAGAAAACACGAAATAGAAATTTTGGCGGAGCCTGCCTCATCAGCGGGTTCAAATAGAGTAGTCATTATGACCGCCCATCGCGCCAAGGGTTTGGAATTTGACACGGTTTTTATTATTCACGCTAACGATGGCGTTTGGGGCGGGCGTCGGCGCCGGAGCGATTTCAACCTACCGATTCCAGGTGGCGAGGAAAATCACGAGACCGAAGATGAACGGCGTTTATTTTATGTGGCTTTAACTCGGGCGAGAAAAGAAATAGTTATTGTTCATAACTCGCGAAGTGAAGACAATCGCGATCGCTTGCCATCGCGGTTTATTGCTGAAATTGGCGAACAGCATTTGGAAAAAATTTTGCCGGTCAGCCAACCAGCTTTTTTTGCCAAGCCCTTGCCTCGTCCAAAATTGTTAGCCAATAAATCTTACTTAAACGCGCTTTTCTTGGAACGCGGTTTGTCAGTGACTCATTTGAATAATTATTTAAAATGCCCATGGCGTTATTTTTTCATGGACTTAATTCGCTTACCACAATCGCAAAGCGCACCTTTGCTTTACGGTTCGGCGATTCACGGCGCGCTGAAAAATTATTTTGATGCTTACGCTAGAGAAGAAGCTCTTTCTGTAAAAAAAACGGTTAAACTTTTTGAAAATTATCTTTACCGAACACATTTGGGTGAGCGCGATTTTCAAGCGGCGTTAACAGTTGGTAGGAAAGAATTGACTGGTTATCTCAACGCTTGGGATTTTCCACGGGCGATTTTTAATGAGTATAAAATTGCTGGTGTCCCAGTGGAAATTTCTGCTAGCCAGACCATAGAACTTAATGGGAAATTGGATAAAGTGGAATTATTGTCTGGTGATGAAATAAATGTTGTTGATTACAAAACCGGCAAACCGAAAAGTCGGAATGAAATTGAAGGTAAAGTAAAAGATGGCGATGGTAATTACAAACGGCAATTGGTTTTTTATAAATTACTCGTTGATGGTACTCAGCGTTGGCGAATGAACAATACAATTTTGGATTTTATCCAACCGATGGAAAGCGGAAAGTATAGGCGCGAGATTTTTGAAATAACCGATGAAGAAACCAAAGAGTTGGTAAAAATCATCAAAACCATTGGCCACGAAATTCTTGACTTGTCGTTTTGGAAAAAAACTTGCGGTGACAAAGATTGCGAATTCTGCCGGTTACGAGAGCAAATCAAATAAAATCCTCCTTTGTAAAAGGAGGTGCCCCGCCGTGGCGGGGCGGAGGATTTTTAACATAGAGAAATCAAATCCCCCGGCTTTCAGCCACCCCCTTTTTCAAAGGGGGATTTATATACATACACCAACTTTATGCTATCGCAGTGAGTTAGTGTATAAGCGATTATCATTGA
>JBBUFP010000002.1:10709-17565 GCA_038056445.1 Patescibacteria group bacterium | reverse complement strand
TATCCAGCCAGGCACCCCTTAAAACTCTTTTTCTCATTAGCCGAGGTCGCCCTTTTTTTATACAATGTTTTTCTTTTCCAATGAATCTGATATTATTAGCCAATGAAAAAGATTATGCTTTCGGGAGTAAAGCCGACTGGCCGGCCGCATATCGGCAATTATTTCGGCGCGTTCAAACAGTTCGTGGATTTGCAAGACGAATACGAATCCTACATTTTCATTGCCGATTATCACGCCTTGACCACGCTTCAAGACGCTGAAGAACTGGCGGAAAATAGTTTTAACATTGCTTTGGATTACCTCGCTGTTGGTTTAGACCCGAATAAGACAACCTTGTTCAAACAATCGGAGGTGCCGGAGGTTTGTGAGCTGGCTTGGATTTTCAATTGTATTACCACAGTGCCGTATTTGGAACGGGCTCACGCTTTCAAAGACGCGATAGCGAAAGGCAAGGAAGTATCGGTGGGCACTTTTGATTACCCAATGCTGATGGCGGCCGATATTTTGATTCAGGACAGCGATGTCGTGCCGGTTGGCGCTGACCAAAAACAGCACGTGGAATACGCGCGGGATACGGCGGAAAAATTTAATCGGGTTTTTGATAAAACTAAAGTGGGTGATTTTTCGCAAACCTTTAAACTGCCGACGGCGCTGATTTTGGAAAATGTGAAAACGGTGCCGGGCATTGACGGCCAAAAAATGAGTAAGAGCTACGGCAATGTCATTCCGTTGTTTATTGGCGACGAGGAAATCCGTCGCTTGGTAATGTCCATTATTACCGATTCTGGTTCGGGCTTGCCGAAAAATGTCTACACTATTCACGAATTATTCCGTGACAAAAAATCATTGGACGCGCTTTATGAAGAGAAACGGGGAAAATATCAACATCTCAAAGAAGCGTTAATTGCTGACCTTTCGGTTTTTATGGCGCCGTTGCGGGCGAAGCGGGAAGCTTTGGCGAAAGATAAAAACACCGTGCGGGAAATTTTGAAAGCCGGCGGCGCTCGCGCTCGCGCTCGCGCCGCGAAGAAAATGGAATTGGTGCGGCGGAAAATCGGGGTTACCAAATAAATAAGATTATGTCAATCAAAAACCGAATTTATTTGGATTACGCGGCAACGACAAAAAAAGAGATAGGTAATCCCAATTCTATCCATCAGGAAGGAGTGGCAGCCAAGAAAAAACTGGAAACAGCGCGCCGAAAAACGGCGGCGTTTTTCGGCGCCCGGCCAGAGGAAATTATTTTCACTTCCGGCGGGACGGAATCAAATAACTTAGCGATTTTTGGTGCGATTGGTGATGGTAAGCATGCCATTACCACTGTTATTGAACATTCATCGGTTTTGGAATGTTTTCGCGAATTGGAAAATCGTGGCGTGAAAGTGAATTACTTACCGGTGAACAGCGATGGTATTTTGGAATTGAAAACTTTGGAAAAAGCCTTGCGGCCGGAGACGAGTTTGGTTTCTGTTGGTTATGTCAACAGCGAAATCGGCGTTATCCAACCAATCGGCAAAATTTCAAAACTTCTTAAAAGTTATAAGTTACATGTTACACATTACAAGAATGAAAAATTAATTTTTCATGTTGATGCTAGTCAAGCGCCGCCTTATTTGAATTGCGAGAAGGAAACGCTTGGTGCTAATTTAATCACTGTTGACGGTCATAAAATTTACGGACCGTTAGGCATCGGGGCGCTTTTCGTTCGTCGCGGCATAAAATTGAAACCGTTGATGTTTGGCGGTGGGCAGGAAAGTGGTTTACGGCCCGGCACGGAAAATTTGCCGGCGATTGTTGGATTAACTGAGGCATTAGAATTAGCCAAGAAAAATCGCGAAAAAGAATCAGTGCGATTAACAATACTTCGAGATTTTTTTATTGCTCAAATTGAAAAAGAAATTCCCAAGGTAATTTTGAATGGTAGCCGAATCGAACGCTTACCGAACAACATCAATTTTTCTTTTCCAGGCACGGAAGCGGAATTTTTAGCACTTCAATTAGACGCCGCGGGTATTGCCGTGGCTACCAAAAGCGCTTGTCTCAAAAACGAACGGGAATCGTATGTTATCAAAGCGCTTGGTGGTGACCCTCTCCGAGCCACTTCCGCTATTCGTTTCTCATTCGGCAAAGATACCAAAAAAAGTGATTTGGAGTATACTATAAAAGTGTTATGCGCCTTATTTTAGAACCAAAATTTTTTGATAGACCAGCACTCAAAGTCGGTCGGGCGTTGTTGGGCAAGTATTTGGTCAGAACGCAGAATGGAAAAGAAATGGCGTTGCCGATAAATGAAGTGGAGGTTTATGATGGTTTTGTTGACCGCGCTTCGCACGCTTATCGCGGCAAAACCTCGCGCAATCAAGTGATGTTCGGCGACGCCGGCCATCTTTATGTTTATTTTGTTTATGGAATGTATTGGATGCTCAATGTGGTGGTCGGCAAGAAGGATTATCCGGCGGCGATTTTGATTCGTGGCGTTGGCGATTTGAAAGGTCCGGGTAAACTCACTAAGGCGTTTAATATAGATAAAAAATTAAATGGCAAAATCGCCGAACCAGCGGCGGGGCTTTGGTTTGAAGACCGCGGCTTTCGTTTTCGCCACGGCAAAAAAATTTGGCACATCAAAAAATTACCTAGAGTTGGTGTTGCCTACGCCGGTCCAGAATGGGCGACCAAACCATATCGGTTCGTGTTAATTTAATTCTTTAATCTTTTCCGCAATCAGGGAAATAACACCATTGCGGTTGGAGATGCGGCCTTTGATGGCGAGCAATTTGTCCACCGCCAGGATTTTTTTGTAGTCGTTGAAAATGCGCGGGAAAATTACCACCTCAATTGAGCCAGAAAAATCGGCCAGACGGGCGAACATCATTTGATTATTATCTTTGGTAATAATTGCCCGAGCTTCTTCTATAATGCCGGCGATGACTGCTTCCATACCTTCCCGCAATTCTTCTTTGACTCGCCGAATATTGACCTCTCGTTTTTCCAATTTTTCCCGATACTTATCTAAAGGGTGGCCGGAAATGTAAAGACCCAGCAGTTCTTTTTCCCAAGCTAATTTTTCGGTTTCGGCAATTGGCGAGGTGGGTTCTAAACGCAAGTCGGGGACAACGGCGTCCTGAAAGGCGCCGAAAAGCGAGTCCTGACTGGCGGGTGTTTGTGAACACTCGCGATTATATGCCAGCAAATTTTCAGTGTTGGCGAGCATCGCGCCGCGTTCACCGAATTCATCCAGCGCGCCGGCTTTGACTAGCGCTTCCAGCGATTTTTTATTCAAATTTTTGTCTTGCACTCGCTTCAAGAAATCGCCAAGTGATTTGAACCGGCCGGCGCGCTTGCGTTCCTCAATAATCGCCGTGGACACGCCCTGCCCGAAATTTTTAATTGTTACCAAACCAAAACGAATTTTGTAATCCTCGTCTCCCTTCACCACCGTAAATTGGCTGAAACTTTCATTGACCGAAGGCGGTAAAACCGGTATGCTCATTCTTTTACATTCAGCAATCGTCTCGCCGATTTTTTCCACATCGCCGGAATCGGCCGTCAGAACGGCCGACATATAAATCGCTGGAAAATTAGCTTTTAAGTAAGCGGTTTGATAAGCAACTTTGCCATAACTGGCGGCGTGAGCTTTATTGAAACCGTAACCTTGAAACGGTTCAAACAAATCCCAAATTTTTTCTGCTTTGTCTTTACTGATAGCCGAATGTTTTTGACAACCGGCCACGAAAATTTCGTGTTGTTCCGCCATTTCTTTAGGAATTTTTTTGCCAATGGCTTTGCGCAATTTATCTACCGTTTTCCAAGTGTAACCAGCCAGTTCCAAAGCGGTGAACATGACATCTTCCTGATAAACCAAAATACCGTAGGATTCTTTCAAATATTTTTCCATCTTTGGGTGCAGATAAACCACAGGCCTTTGTTTGTGTTTGCGGGCAATATATTCGGGAATATTTTTCATTGGTCCTGGTCGAAACAGCGCTACCATCACATTGATATCATTGATATTGGTTGGTTTGAGGTCAATCAGAAATTTAGTCATGGCATCGCCGTTTAACTGAAATAAACCGGCGGTCTCGCCTCTGGCCAACATCTCAAAAGTTTTTTTGTCGTCCAGGGGAATGTTTTCAATGTCTATTTTTTTGCCTTCCAATTTTTCCACCCGCTCGGTGGCGTCGGCAAGAATGGACAAATTTTTGATGCCGAGAAAATCAAATTTCAACAAACCGGCTTCTTCTACCGCGTACATATCGTATTGAGTAATAATCTTGCCTTCGCCCTTAGGGTCGTATTGAAGCGGTGTGTATTCAATCAACGGTTGCGGCGCGATGACCACGCCGGCGGCGTGGACGGAAATGTGTCGGGCGCAACCTTCAATTTTTTTCGCCAAGTCAATAATTTCCCGCGCGTCTTTATCGTTTTTGTAAAGGGCTTTCAGTTCCACCACCATTTCCAATGCCCGAACCAAAGTCATTGGAAAACCCTGCGAACCAAGTGGAATCATTTTGGAAATTTTATCGCCAACCGCGTATTCAAAACCAAGTGCTCTGGCAACATCACGGACCGCGCCGCGAGCCATCATGGTGCCGAAAGTGCCAATTTGGGCGACTTTGTCAGCGCCGTATTTTTGCTTGGCGTAAGCAATCATTTCATCGCGGCGATTGTCGGCGAAGTCCATATCAATATCAGGGGCGCTTGGTCGTTCGGGATTCAAAAATCTTTCAAACGGTAATTTGTATTCTATTGGATTTACATTGGTAATGCCGGCCAGATAAGTGACCAATGAACCGGCGACCGAACCTCGGATAGTGGTCAGGATTTTATTTTCGTGAGCGAAACGCAATAAGTCGCTGACTACCAAAAAATATGACGCGTAACCCTTATCCTTGATAACTTTGAGCTCGTATTCAACTCGCTCTTTTAATTCGGCAGTTTTTACGATGCCGCGCTTTTCAAAACCAGCCGCTACGATTTTTTGTAAAGCTTCGTCCGGCAGTTCGCCATTGGGTAATTTAAATTCAGGAAAGACCCATTGGCCCAAGGGAATTTCCAAATTACATTTTTCAACAATCGCTTTCGTGCCAGCGACTGCTTCCGGCCAGTCGGTAAAATATTTTGCCATTTGTTCTGCCGAAATAAATGAAAAATCGCCATCGCCGCCGAAAGCTTGCCGGTCTGCTCCGTCGCCGCCATTCTGGACCGACAATAAAGTCTCGCGGGCTTTTTTATCATCGGGTGAGATGTAATAAATATCATGAGCGGCGGCAAGCGGCAGACCAATTTTTTTACCCAAAGCGACAACTTCTTTCATCAACTCTTGATGATTTTCAATTTCCGGGTGATGAGTGATTTCCACATAGCAATCTTCGCCAAATATTTTTTTATACCACTGCACTATCGCTTCGGCTTTTTCTTTATCGCGATTTTTCAAAGCCAATGATACTTCGCTGGAAAAAGACGGCAAAAGCGCCACCAGTCCTTCGTGATATTTTTCCAAAAGCTCATGGTCAATTCTCGGTTTATAATAAAAACCTTCCAAATGGGAATAGGTGATAAGCTTAATTAGATTTTTATAACCAACGAGATTTTTAGCGAACAGCACCAGACGCGCCCGCCGATTATCCACGCCGGCCTGTTTGTCAAAACGGGTGCGCGTCGCGACATAAGCGTCAACGCCGATAATCGGCTTGATGTTTTCTTTCTGACAGGCCTTGTAAAATTCAATGGCGCCATAAAGATTGCCGTTGTCAGTCAAAGCCAGCGTCGGCATTTCATTTTTTTTGGCGGCGGCAATCAAGTCAGGAATTTTCGGCAACGCTTGAAGCAAAGAATAATGACTGTGGACATGTAGATGGACAAACTTATTCATTGGTTTAGTATATCATTTTAACAACAAATTATTTTAATAATATGCTATACTTTATTTCGTATTAAAAGCTAATAAAAATTTATGACTACTATTTATATCATTCTTGGCTTAATGGCGGTTTTGGTGATTTGGGCAATCGCCGCTTACAATCATTTCGTTGCTTTAATCAATCGCTCTAAAGAGGCCTGGGCGGATATTGAAGTCCAGCTCAAGCGCCGTTATGATTTGATTCCCAATTTAGTCAATACGGTCAAGGGTTACGCGGCGCATGAACAAACGGCTTTTGAAAAAGTTACGCGGGCGCGGGCGGCGGCGATGGGCGCGGGCAGTTTAGCCGACAAATCGGCGGCGGAAAATAATTTAGCGGGCGCTTTGAAATCAGTGTTTGCGATTGCCGAGGCCTATCCGGAACTCAAAGCCAATCAAAATTTTTTAGCGTTGCAAACCGAACTTTCCGACACCGAAAACAAAATTCAAGCGGCGCGTCGTTTCTACAACGGCAATGTCCGCGACCTCAATACCGCCACTCAAGTTTTCCCCGGCAATGTTATCGCCAATCTCTTCAAATTCTCGGCGATGGAATTCTTTGAATTGGAAGCCGACCAACAGGCGGCCAAAGAACCGGTAAAGGTTAGTTTTTAGTCATGTTATACTGAATATTATGAAAGAAAAGAAAATTAAAAGAATCAAAAGTGGACTCTCACCAGAATCTAGACTTCTGTTGAGAACTTACCATAACGATACCAAACGCTATATGGGCGCCCTTAGTGAAGAATTTCAGAAAAGAGTAGGCGGCGTTGCCGAACAATTTATCAACGTCAATAATAAGCTTGACGAACACTCTGCCAAACTTGATTCACATACCGAGATGATTGGCGGGTTAATGTTGGATATGAGTAACGTTAAAGAAGATGTCTCTATTTTGAAAACTGATGTCTCCGTTCTGAAAACTGATATGAAAGAAGTCAAAGGCGACATTGCCGT
>JBBUFP010000002.1:4293-10609 GCA_038056445.1 Patescibacteria group bacterium | reverse complement strand
AGTCAAAGGCGACATTGCCGTTCTGAAAACTGATATGAAAGAAGTCAAAGGCGACGTTTCTGAAATTAAGCGCGAACTCAAGAAAAAAGTGGATTACAGCAAATTCGCCGTTTTGGAAAAGCAAATATCTTGAAATTTTATGGTGGGAGTAAAATATCGAGATTTGCACAGAGTGGTGGCGACGGTAATTATTTATCGCGAGGACGGAACTTTTCTGATTACTAAAAGAAGCGAAAAGAAAAAAGTTTATCCGGGCAAATGGACGGTGCCGGGTGGTGGATTGGAAGTTGACGATTACATAAACACCAAACCAACTCACGGCGATGACCAATGGTATGGCGCATTGGAAAAAACCATGCGCCGGGAAATAAAAGAGGAAGTTAATTTAAACATAGGCAAACTGGAATATTTGCTGAATTTGGTTTTTATCCGTCCCGATGGCATTCCCGTTATCACTTTGAGTTTCTTCGCGCCTTTTAAAAATGGAAAAGTTAAACTGGACGAGGAATCAACCGACTTCCGGTGGATAAAAGCCAAAGATGTTAAAAAGTACGATTTAATTTCTGGTATAGACGAGGAAATATTAATGGTTGATAAAATTTTGAAAAATCGTTAATGGCAACGCTTTATACTCAACAGGATAAAAATGTTAGAAAAACTTGGTTGTTGATGGCCGTGTTTTTCGCTGTGATTGTGGCGATTGGCTGGTTTTTGTCTTATTACTACAATAGCCCGGGTATTCTTTATGTCGCCGTTTTGTTCAGCATTTTTTCCAACATCGGCAGTTACTGGTTTTCCGACAAAATTGTTTTGAAATTAACCCAAGCTCGACCGGCGGACGAAATGCAATTTCATGACCTCCATAATATTGTAGAAAATTTAGCCATTACCGCTGGCTTGCCTAAGCCACGAATTTTTGTAATTGAAGACCTAGCGCCAAACGCTTTCGCTACCGGCCGAAATAAAGAGCACGCCGTTGTGGTGGTAACCACGGGACTTTTGGGAATGTTAGACCGAACGGAACTTGAAGGAGTAATTGCTCACGAACTTTCTCACATTGGCAATCGCGACATTTTACTTTCCACTCTTGTTTCGGTTTTGGCTGGTTTGGTTGTTATCATTTCCGATTTCTTTTTGCGCAGCCGATTGTGGGGTTTTGGTGGTGGCCGGAATCGGGAAAGTGGTAATCAATTGCAGGGGATTTTAATGATAGTTGGTATTGTTTTTGTGGTTTTGTCGCCGATCATCGCTACCCTTATTCAGTTGGCAATTTCCCGCAAGCGAGAATTTCTGGCCGACGCTTCCGGCGCGCTTTTAACTCGTTATCCGGAGGGGTTGGCGAGCGCCTTGCGAAAAATTTCCAATTATTCTTCGCCGATGAAAGTTGCTTCCAACGCCACCGCCCATCTTTTTATTGCTAATCCTTTTGGCGCGAAAGCCCTGCGCGGTCTCCCTAAACTTTTTATGACCCACCCTCCGATGGAAGAAAGAATTAAAGCGCTAGTCGGGAATTGAAAATTGGTGTAAATTAGCAGTTAAGGAAGGGTGCCGGAGCGGTCTAACGGGCAGACCTGGAAAGTCTGTGTATCCGCAAGGGTACCGCGAGTTCGAATCTCGCCCCTTCCGTTTTTACCAGATTTTAATTAAACTATTGGATATGGCAGACATAAGAATTATCAAAAAACCAATAACGAGAATTGAATTAAAAAAAATTGCCAAGGAAAGATTTGGTGATTTGGCAAAGGTCGTGGTTGATATTGAACAAAAGATTATAGCTGTCGGGGGAGAGTTGCACGCCGATATGGAAACCTTGCTTATGGAAAAAGAAAATTCTTTAAGAAAAGATACTTGGGGCATAAATCTTTATCCGGAAAACTTCGGAGAAGATTTTGTTGAATTTGATTCAATGATAAATTTAAAACCGGCGCTCGGTAACAGAACGAGAAATGTTGAAAATAATGAAACGCGGGAAAAAATAAAAGCGATTGTAAATAATTTAGTTATTAACTAATGTACCAATCAATACATCAAGATTTGGCAAGCGGTAAATGGTTTACACTTTCTCTGGCCGAACAGATGGGGAATATCGGAAGTGAAGTATCGCGAGCCAGCAAACAGGAAAACAAAAACCCAGAGCTTTTTCGGAAAGCAACAGACAGAGCGTTAGAACTTTTTGATTTGACTCTCTCTGATAGACGCTGGCTTGGACGGTTGCGTGAGATTGGCAGAGCGAGAGAATTTTTTTGTGACGCAATTTTAGGCGGCAAAGAATACGGCACCCATCTTAAAGACCTTCAAAAATATTTTGATTATTTTGGTATAGCTACCAGACTTAATATTTAATTTGCTTTTTTTAAAAAATCTGATATGATAGTCGGCAAGCTATGGAAAATCTTAATAAACAACAACTGATTTTACTCGCGCTGTTGGTGAGTTTTGTGACATCAATTGCCACTGGCATTGTGACCGTTTCTTTGATGGACCAAGCGCCGGCCGGGGTAACTCAGACGATAAATCGGGTAGTGGAAAAAACTATTGAACGAGTAATCCAAGCACCGTCGCAAGCCGCCGCCGTTGTAACCAAAGAAGTAATTGTGACGGAGCAGGATTTGATTACCTCGGCGATAGAAAAGAATGTTAACAATGTGGTGAAAATAAAAATGGCGTTGGCGCCAGAAACCACTGGAACTTTCGCTGGTTTGGGTGTTGTGGTTTCGGCTGATGGCGTAATAGTCGCTGATAACGCTAATTTTGTAACCCCCGATGTTAATTATGTTTATATCGGCGAATTTGCCGATGGAAAAATTTTTCCTTTGGCGGTAGTGTTTACCGAAGAAAAAAGTCGGGTAGTGATTTTTCGGGTGGTGGTTGATAGCAAAGAAAAATATAATTTCCCGATAGCCACTCTCGGTAATTCCGATTTGCTCAAATTAGGTCAAACAGTGATTGGTTTGTCCAGCGCCAATCAACTTAGCGCCGCGGTCGGCGCGGTTTCCAGTTTTGATATGCGAGATGAGCCGACGGCCGAAGGCGCGACTACCACCATTAAAATCAGACGGGCATTGGAAGCGACCACTGCCGCTCAAGATTTTATTACTGGCGGGCCGCTGTTGAATACCGCCGGTGAAGTGGTGGCGCTCAAAGTTGCCGGTGGCGAGATGAGTTATGTGCCGATAAATTTAATTAAGAAAATTTTACCTAATTCTAATGCCGCCCGTTGAACGTTTTACAACCAAAGCCAAAGAAGCAATTAAACGGGCTCACGAGCTCGCCATTGAACGCGGCCAAAATCATGTTAATCCGATTCATCTTTTGCTGGCGCTAGTTTTACAGGAAGATACTTTAGTGGCGGCTCTTCTTGACCGATTGGAAGTGGACACGCCACTGCTCATTGACTCGCTGTTGGAAGCAATTGAAAGTCCGGAAAGCGGTTCGGTCTTAACGCCTTCTTATCAACTTTATTTGACGCCGGAATTAGCTCAAACGATTGAAAGTTCAGTGCGGGTGGCGGTTTCTTTAAAAGAAGAATTCGTTTCGGTGGAGCATCTTTTTTTGGCAATTTTTGATTCAGCCAGCCAAGCGCGGGAAGTTCTTTCGCGGTTTCGACTTGATAAAAATTCGGTGCTCCGGGTGTTGGAGGAAGTGCGCCATACTAAAATTACCGATGTTAGTCAGCCAAGAAAATTCCGCTGGTTGCCAAAATACACTCGCAATTTGACCAAGTTAGCCAAAGAAAACAAACTAGACCCGGTCATTGGCCGCGATAATGAAATTTCCAGAATTATCCAAATTCTTTCGCGCCGAACGAAAAATAATCCGATTCTCATCGGTGAATCCGGTGTTGGTAAGACGGCTATCGTGGAAGGTTTGGCTGGCCGAATCGCTACCAGCGATATTCCCGAATCGCTCAAGGAAAAAGAATTGGTTTCGCTGGATTTGGGGCTTTTGATTGCCGGCACGAAATATCGCGGCGAGTTTGAAGAGCGGTTGAAAAATATCATGAAAGAAATAGAACGGGCCGAAGGTAAGATTATTTTATTTATTGACGAAATTCACACTATTGTCGGCGCTGGCGCGGCTGAGGGTTCAATGGACGCGAGCAATATGTTGAAGCCGGCTTTAGCGCGCGGCGAACTGCGCGCTATCGGCGCCACCACTTTGCGCGAATACCAGAGGCATATTGAAAAAGACCCGGCCCTGTCTCGTCGGTTCCAGCCAGTTTTGGTGATTGAACCGTCAATTGAAGACGCGGTGGCGATTTTGCGCGGGCTTAAAGAAAAATACGAATTATTTCATGGGGTGCGCATCAGTGACGACGCCATTTTGGCGGCGGTTAATTTGTCCAGCCGTTACATCACTGACAGATTTTTGCCCGATAAGGCGGTGGATTTGATAGATGAGGCGGCGTCGGCGTTGAAAATTTCGTTGGAAAATATGCCCCCGGCTCTGGAAGAAACCCGCCGTAAAGTAATGCGTTTGGAAATTGAAAAAGAAGCGCTCAAAAAAGAAGTTGAATTGAAAAAAAGCAAAACCAGAATTAAGGCAATTGAAATGGAGGTTGCCGACCTTAAAGAAAAAACTGCCGATTTGGAATTGCGTTGGAAAAATGAAAAAGAAATTATCACCGAAATTAAAAATCTCAAGAAAAATTTGGAAATCGCTCGATTGGAAGCCGAAGGAGCGGAAGCGCGAGCTGATTTGGGTAAAGCGGCCGAAATCCGTTACGGCCGAATTCCTTTAATGGAAAAAGATTTGGACGGCAAAAGTAAAAAATTAAAACGGTTGCAGGTTTCGCGGCGATTGTTGAAAGAGGTGATTAATGAAAATGAAATTGCCGATGTTGTTTCCCGTTGGACCGGCATTCCGGTAACTCGAATGCTGGAAGCCGAAGCGGCGAAACTTTCTAGGATGGAAGACGAACTTAAAAATCGTATTATCGGCCAAAACGAAGCAGTCAGAAAAATTTCCGATACGGTCAAACGCTCGCGGGTGGGCATCGCCGACCCCAATCGACCAATCGGTTCGTTCATTTTTTTGGGCCCGACGGGCGTTGGTAAAACCGAATTGACCAAAGCGCTGGCGGAATTTATGTTTGATGACGACAAAGCCTTGATTCGTCTGGATATGTCCGAGTTTATGGAAAAACACTCGGTTTCCAAAATGATTGGCGCGCCGCCCGGTTATGTCGGTCATGAGGAAGGTGGCGCTTTTACCGAGACCGTCCGCCACCGCCCTTATTCGGTGATTCTTTTTGACGAAATTGAAAAGGCCCACCCGGAAGTGTTCAACCTCTTGCTTCAGGTTTTGGACAATGGCCGCTTGACCGACGCCAAAGGTCGGACGGTAAACTTCCGCAATTCCATTATCATTCTAACTTCTAACATTGGCGCCCAGTTTATAGACAAAATGGAAAAAATCGGTTTTTCCATGAGAGAAGGCGAACAAGCTAATTATGCCGAAGCCAAAAACAAAGTGCTGGCCTCGCTCAAGGATTATTTCCGGCCGGAATTTTTGAATCGGCTAGATGATATTATTGTCTTTGATATTTTATCGCCGGAAGCGGTTAGAAAAATTGTAGACATTCAAATTGCTCAAATTCAAGCTCGGCTTAAGGCCAAAGAAATTGAATTGACGGTATCGCCGGCGGTTTTTGATTATCTCACCAAAGAAGGTTACAATCCGCAATACGGCGCCCGGCCATTAAAACGATTGATTCAAACAAAAATTCTAACATCGGTGGCATCGCTGATGATTTCTCAAGGTTTAATGAAAGGCGGTAATATTGTCGTGGATTTTAAAGACAACGATTTCGTTTTTAATGTTAAAAATGGCAGAAAAAGTAAAATTGTAAGCGAACTGGCAGAAGTGGCATTAGCTCAAACAGTATGAAAGTTATCTTAAATCAAGACATTTCCAAAGTTGGGAAAAAATATGAAGTCAAAAATGTTGCCGATGGCCACGCTTTGAATTTTTTGATTCCTCGCGGTTTGGCAGTGGCGGCAACGGCTGGCGCTTTGAAGAAACTGGCAATCGCCAAAACCCAATTGGTGGTGGAGAAAAAAGTCCAAGAGGACTTATTGCTCAAAAATTTGCGGTCGTTGGACGGCGCGAAAATTGAAATTATAGAAAAAGCCAACGACCAAGGCCATTTATTTGCCGGTCTTCACAAAGAACAAATTATTCTGGCGCTCAAAAAACAAACCGGCCTGGATGTTTTGCCGGAGTTCCTGATTTTAGAAAAACCAATAAAAGAAATTGGCGAACAAACGATTGAAGTAAAAGTTCAAGACAAAACCGCGAAGTTTGTGGTTGTTGT
>JBBUFP010000002.1:0-4193 GCA_038056445.1 Patescibacteria group bacterium | reverse complement strand
AAAGCAAGAGTTGCTTAAACCACACTGACGGTTTTTTTGACGAGGGTTTTATTGTTGAAGCCGAGTTTGCGTTTACGCCCATATTTCACGATACCGTTTTTGATGGCGTAAATCGTGTGGTCTTTGCCGAGCAAAACATTTTTGCCAGGCATAATTTTGGTGCCGCGCTGGCGGACGATAATTGCTCCGGGCACGGTTTTTTCACCGGCATAAAGTTTAATGCCCAAATATTTTGGGTTTGAATCTCTAAGGTTTTTCGCTGTACCGCCGGCTTTGGTATGGGCCATTGAATTAGCTTGCAACTGTCAGCTTCGCTAGCTTTCAGCTTTAAGACATATTAAAATAATGAAATGAGTGTAGCGGAGATTTGGAAAAAAGGCAAGGAGCAATTCGCGATTTTAGAACGACCGGATTTTTTCATCGTGGCGCTGATTATTTTGGTGGCTTTTGCTTCTTTTGGCTTGGGTCGGCTTTCCAAAGTCCAAACTGCCAGTTCGCCCATTAAAATTGAACAGCTGGCGGCGGTTGGGAAGGCAATAGGCAGCCCAAGCGGCGCAACAAAAATCGCGCCGACGACGAACGATGAAACCAAACCAACTGGCATGTATGTCGCTTCAAAAAATGGCGCCAAATATCATTTCCCCTGGTGCGCCGGCGCCAAAAGTATTTCCGAAGTCAATAAAATTTGGTTTAATACCGTTGAGGAAGCGCGTGCCGCCGGTTACACTCCGGCGAGTAATTGTAAAGGATTAAAATAACAAGTCGGGCTATAGTATAGTGGCAGTATACACGCATGGGGTGCGTGAGGTGGCAGTCCGATTCTGCCTAGCCCGAATTTTTACTTGGTATTGACCCCGTTAGAGGTGAAAAAATTCGCCTCTAACGGGGTTGACAGCTATGTTTGAATATGCTATGCTCTTGTGGCATCAGGGCTTCGGCTCTGATTTTAGTTTACTTTTAACCCAAAAATTTTATGATTATTACTGAATTAACCCTTAGCATTTTGCTCTTTGCCAACGCTTTCTCCATTGTTAATTTGACCACTGATAGTTTGTTTGCGTCTAACGATAAAGTAATCGTTGAAGCGCCACAAACTTTAGAAGAACGGGTTCGTGATTATTTTACCGATACGCCAATCTTGGCCGAAGTTGCCCGTTGTGAATCGCAATTTCGCCACTTCGGTAAAAACGGCAATATCATTCGCGGTATCGCTAATGCCAAAGATGTTGGCGTGATGCAGATTAACGAACAGTATCACGGCGACAAGGCGGAAACTCTCGGTCTGGATATTTATTCATTGGACGGCAATCTGGCATATGCCAGCTATCTCTATAAGAAAGAAGGCACGAAACCTTGGCGGTCTTCAGCGAAATGCTGGAATCGCGAATTGGCAAAGATTTAAGTAGGACCTGTAGACACTGGGTGTCCACAAACTTGTGGACACCCAGTGTCTTTAAGTCAAATATGTTAAAATAAAATTATGAAGCAAAAATTTGTCATTGAGGGTTTGGCCGGCAAAAAAATTTTAAACGGCGAAATAAAAGTTAATGGCGCTAAAAATGCTGTCTTGCCGCTTTTGGCGGCGACCATTTTATTGGCTCGGCCAGCGGAATTTTCTAATGTGCCAAAAATTGAAGATGTGGCTAGGATGTTGGAACTTTTAAAGATGCTCGGCGCCGAATTTAAATGGACGGGTGAGCGGACTTTGAAAGTTGATGGCAGTAAAATATCCAATCAAGTTTTGGATGACGACAATGCCAAAAGAATGCGCGCTTCAATTTTGCTGGCCGGACCGCTATTGGCGCGTTTCGGCAAAGTTTCTTTTCCGCACCCGGGCGGCTGCGTTATCGGCGAACGGCCGATTGATTTGTTTATTGAAGGTTTCAAAAAAATGGGCGCGACGGTTTCCGAAAAAGATGGGTTATACGAAATTTCCACGCCAAATGGTTTGACGGGAACCGATTTTTTCTTTCGAGTATCTAGCGTAACCGGCACCGAAACTTTAATGATGGCGGCCGTTGGCGCCAAAGGCAAAACAATTCTGAAAAACGCGGCGCTTGAGCCGGAGGTGGTTTGCCTCGCTGAGTTTTTAAACTCGCGCGGCGCGAGAATTACAGGTTTTGGTACATCTGAAATCATCATTGAAGGTGATCAACTGCTTAAAGAAAATGGAAAAATTTTTCCGGTGATTCCGGACCGAATTGAAGCTGGAAGTTTTTTGATTTTAGGCGCTTTGGCGGCGGACAATTTGAAAATTACCGATTGTCAGCCGGACCATTTGAATTCATTGATTGAAACTCTACGTTTTTCTGGTGTAAAAATAGAAGTTGGCGATAATTGGCTGGCGGTAAAAAATAATGCCGAAGTTGCCAACGAAACGCGGCGGGCGGTGAACCCCGTTAGAGAACAAAAGTTCTCTAACGGGGTGAATATTAAAACCAAAGAATATCCGGGTTTTCCTACCGATTTGCAGGCTCCACTGTCGGTATTTTTGACGCAGGTTTCTGGCGAAAGTTTAGTTCACGAAACGATTTTTGAAGGCCGGCTAAATTATGTCGCTGATTTGGAAAAGATGGGAGCGGATATAAAAATGTGGGACGCCCATCGGGCGTTGGTAAAAGGCCCAACAACGCTTAAGGGTAGAGAATTAGACGGACCGGACATCCGCGCCGGCTTAGCTTACATTTTAGCGGCGATTATCGCCGAGGGTGAATCTATCATTAACAACGCTTATTTCATTGACCGCGGTTACGAACGAATTGAAGAACGGCTCCAAAAAATCGGCGTCAAAATCAAGCGAGTTGACTGCGAGGTCTGCTGAAAAATTCTTACATGGGATATTCTAAAAATAGCGCGAACCCATTTCGAGCAGAAAATGTAGCTCGGCGGGCAAGCGAGGGAAGGAGGGGGTGTGGGGGAGGAATTCCCTCGCTTGCCCGTCTCGCTCCCGCGCTCCGCGCGGAAAAAATGGTGGCGCAATAAAATCAATTAGATGATAGCAGAAAAATAATTTTTCTGCTATCCATAGTTCTTTGTAAAAATGAAAAAGGCCCCGCGTGGTGTGTTGCAACCACGAGGGGCCTAGAATTGAGGCGAGCTTGGGGAACAAGCATCAGGCGAAAATCTTCGCGTAGAAATCTCGAACAGAATCTTGTACCCCTTCAGTGGCTTGCAATTCTTGGCAGTTGAATGCTCGCAAGCCGCCGTCAAGGTACTCATGAGGATCGAGTGCAATCCGCCCTCGCTCTTCACGCGTAAGTTGGAGAGACAGTGTATAGCAGAGACTGTCACAGCCAACTTCATGTGGCGCCTGTTGCCGATCTTTGAAGAAGTAACGATTCATAGAGACATACTGGAACCGCTCTCTCTCAATCAGAAGGCCAGTCTCGCGCTTGAAACAGCGCTGAGCCGACTGGCATTCGGTCTCGCCAACACAACAGCGTCCGCCAATGAACCACCACCAGCCGCTTGCCGGTCGTGACTTACGTCGTGCAAGGTAGATCGTTTTGGCCTCGGGATCAATAATCCCGATGTCAGTACAAACGACAACAAGTGATTGGATTGCTTTAGCATACTCCGCTTCCCCCAAACGGAGAGGTTGATACACATGCCCGGGTTGTTCTACATATAGTTTCGGTGCTTGGTTTTTCATCACGCTCTCCTTTAGTTTGAGATTTTGAATCGCGTGTCCTACGCGACGAGGTCTAGCTCGTTATGAGCAGCGCATTGAATATCTGTTAGCGCAATAAGCGGTATTTCAGCCACCCAATGCGCTGCTCATTTCAAAATCTCAAGGAGATTCGTTCGCAAATTTACAAAGAGCAAGAGTAAAAATTGACCTAAATTTAACTCAATTTTTACACTATTTAGTGTAGCAAATTTGTGTCAGTTTGTCAAGGTTTTGGGCATAATCAAAAATATGGCCTAAAACCAACAAAATTATGACCAAAACCTTACCATTATCAAGTTTTGTCTTCCTAAAAACAAAACAGCCCGTTAGGGCTTCTTTAAGAATTGCGCCACCATTTTTTCCGCGCGGAGCGCGGGAGCGAGACGGGCAAGCGAGGGAATTCCTCCCCCACACCCCCTCCTTCCCTCGCTTGCCCGCCGAGCTACATTTTCTGCTCGAAATGGGTTCGCGCTATTTTTTCCGCAAATTTTTGGAGATGGGCGGAATCGAACCGCCGTGCAAA
>JBBUFP010000001.1:7585-15501 GCA_038056445.1 Patescibacteria group bacterium | reverse complement strand
TTCCGGCTGATTGCGATTTGGTGATTTACACCATTGCCGTGCCGCCGGATAATCCGGAGTTTGCCGAAGCCAAACGGCGGGGGATTCCTATGATGAGCTATCCGGAAGCGTTGGGGGAGATTTCTCGCGGTAAGTTTACAATTGCAGTTTCTGGCACTCACGGTAAAACGACGACGACGGCGATGATTGCCAAAATTTTAATAGATGCCAAATTGGACCCAACGGTGGTTGTTGGCAGTTTAATAAAAGATGAGACCGGTCGCCGCACCAATTTTATTGGCGGAAAGAGTAAATATTTTGTGGTTGAAGCTTGCGAGTACAAGCGGTCATTTCTTAACATCAATCCAAAAGTTGTTGTTATCACAAATATAGACGCTGACCATCTTGATTATTACAAAGATATTGATGGTGTTATAAAAGGTTTCAGTGAGTTTGCCGCTAAAGTTTCTAAATCTGGTTATATTGTTACTAATATTAAAGATAAGAGTATAAAATTGGCGATTAAAAATTTGACATGCAAAATTGTTGATTACAAGATGTTACAAGTTACAAGTTACAAGTTACAAGTCCTCGGGCAGCATAATATCTTGAACGCTCAGGCCGCGTTGGCAGTAGCGGAGATTTTGGGAATTGATGCGACCATAGCCCAATCCGCTTTGAGCGGATTTAGGGGTACCTGGCGGCGGTTTGAATTTTGCGGTAAGACAGAAAACGGTGCGCTGGTTTACGACGACTACGGTCATCATCCGACTGAAATTTTAGCGACACTTGCCGGCGCGCGTGAGCTTTTTCCAAAACAAAAAATTGTTGTTGTGTTTCAACCGCACCTCTACAGCCGAACCAAAGACCATCTCACGGCTTTTGGAAAATGTTTTAAAGATGCGGATGAAGTTATAATTTTGCCGATTTATCCGGCTCGAGAAAAAGACCCGGGTGATATAAATTCTGAAATGATTGTTACTGAAATTAAAAAAAAAGGCCAACCGGCATTTTTCGCTTCAAACTTTGCCGATGCTGTTACTCGCGCTAAGTCACTTAGCAAGTCGGGCGATTTGATTATCACTCTCGGCGCCGGTGAAACCAACAAAGTGGCGGCTCTGTTAGTTTGAGAAGTGAATTAAAAAGATTGTTTCTAATAAGGACAAGTGTTAAACTATCAATTAGTTGAGAACCGAAAGGAATTTTATGAAACAAAATGCGGAAGGTGTTACTTTCGTTGGGGTTTCAAGTCTGAAAGACAATTTAGATGGCGAGAAGGAGAGTTGGCGAGAAAAACTAAGACTCGCTGAAGAGCTTGTTGAATTAAGAATCAAAGAAATTGAAGAATTAACCAAACGATTGGATATGGAAAAACAACAAGTAGTTTTTTTTCGCAGGGGGCTCGAGCGTCTAAAATACCCAGAAAAGAAAGTGACTTGAGAGCTCTGTTGCGGATTCGTGGCAGAGCTCTTTTTATATTTTGCGTATTCTTGGGAAAACAAATATAATACTCGCATGCCCAAATCCAAAAAGATTTTAATGCTCGGTATCTGGTTAATTTTGATTCCTTTTTTGGGAGTGCCGACTACTTGGCGAACTTTTTTGCTCTACCTGACTGGTTTTATTTTAATCGCCGATTATTTTTTAAGAAAAAAAGTAGCAGCGCCTACCTCGCCGACAGGCGGGCCAGTTGAAACGGGGAATGAAAATGACCAACAATAAAGAAGTATTCATTTTGGCGGTTTGGGTTTTGGTTTTAGCGAGCGGGTTCGCCGCTTTTTATTTTATTTTGCCTAATGAACGCCAAATTCATTTTGCTATTGCCGAGCAATCACTAACCACCGCGAAGAACGTTCACCTAAAAACTCCTTCATCTCTGAAAGCTATTTATATCACCAGTTGGACGGCCGGTTCAATCGCTCGGCGGAAAAAACTGATTGACTTGATTGACGCCACCGAACTCAACGCCATAGTCATTGATATTAAAGATTATACCGGCCGGGTTTCTTTTTTAATTGACAATCAAGAGTTGCAAGCCATCGGTTCGACAAAAAAAATCATTCCCGATATGGCGGCGCTAATAAAAGAACTGCACGACAAAAATATTTATGTCATCGGTCGAATTGCCATTTTTCAGGATTCCTATTTAGTCAGTCGGCATCCGGAGTGGGCGGTGAAAAAAGACAGCGAACGAACGGCGGTTTGGCAGGATTACAAGGGTTTGGCTTGGCTGGATGTCGGCGCGCGTGGTGTCTGGGATTATGTCGTTTTGCTGGCCAAAGAATCCTACGCGCTCGGTTTTGACGAATTGAATTTTGATTACATTCGTTTTCCCTCCGACGGCAATATGAAAGATATTTATTATCCTTGGAGCGACGGTTATGAGAAACCGGAAGTTTTGCGCGAGTTTTTTTCTTATCTGCACGATAACTTAAAATCATTCGGTCTAGTTTTGTCGGCTGATTTGTTCGGTATGACGACGATTAACACCGACGATTTAAATATTGGCCAAGTATTGGAAGTGGCTCTGCCGTATTTTGATTACATCGCGCCGATGGTTTATCCGTCGCATTATCCACCGACTTTTTTGGGTTTTGGTAATCCGGCGACTGAACCCTACAAAGTGGTGCGTTATTCACTGAACGCGGCTTACGAGCGTTCGTCCACTACGCCGCAAAAAATTCGGCCGTGGCTTCAGGATTTTAATTTGGGCGCGGTCTACACAGCAGCGATGGTGCGAGCGCAAATTCAAGCGACTTATGATGCCGGTTTTGATAGTTGGATGTTGTGGGACGCGGCTAATCGTTACACTCCCGCGGCGCTTTTTAGCAATAATGCGACAACGACGAATTGATTATGATATAATTAAAATGCTATGGAAAATCTTTTGGCGGCGCTGCCGCCGGCAGTTACGGAAATAATCGGCAAAATTGAAGATAATATTGTCAATCCGATTTTGATTTTGCTTTTCGCCATCGCTTTGCTGGTTTTTATTTGGGGTGTTTTTAATTATATCGTTCACGCTGACGACCCGACTAAGAGAAGCGAGGGCGGCAAGGGGATGATTTACGGCGTTATCGGGATGTTCATAATGTTTTCAGTTTTTGGCATCATTAATTTAATTGCCTCAACAGTGCAAGGATTGTGAGTAGATTTTTTTAATTCTCCCTTTGTAAAAGGGAGTACCCGAATGCGCGAGGGGGAGGGATTTTAAAAAACTGAAAATCCCCCGCCTTTCAGGCACCCCCTTTTTCAAAGGGGGAAGGGTAAGATAATGGTTTCTTTTGCGTTGAAAATATGCTAAAATAGCGGTGTATGGCAAAGGAAAAAGAGTCCGCCGATGAGGCGGGCAAGCTAACAAAACCCACTGAGCGCGGCATCATTTTGAGAAATATTAGCACCGAAATGAAGGAGTCCTATTTGGACTACGCTATGTCGGTGATTACGATGCGCGCCTTGCCCGATACTCGTGATGGTTTGAAGCCGGTGCATCGGCGGATTCTGTTCGCGATGCAAGAGCTCGGTCTAAATAGTTCGGCGAGATTCCGGAAATCAGCGGCGGTGGTCGGCGATGTGCTCGGTAAATATCACCCGCATGGCGACGCGGCCGTCTATGAGTCACTGGTGAAAATGACCCAGCCGTTTTCTTTGCGTTATCCCTTGGCTATCGGTCAAGGCAACTGGGGCTCAATTGACGGGGATTCAGCGGCCGCGATGAGATACACGGAAACAAAAATGTCCAAACTGTCCGGCGAAATGCTCCGTGATTTGGAAAAAGAAACGGTGGCTTGGCGCGCTAATTACGATAACACCAAGCAAGAACCGACGGTTTTGCCGGCGGCTTTCCCCAATTTAATTTTGAACGGCACGCTTGGCATCGCCGTCGGTATGGCTTCCAACATTCCGCCACACAATTTGCGCGAAGTTTGCGCCGCGGTCATTCATTTGATTGACAATAAAGAAGCGACCACTGAGGACTTGTTGCAATTTATCAAGGGACCGGATTTTCCGACCGGCGGCGTGGCTTTCGGGGAAAAGGATATCCATCACGCTTACGGCAACGGCAAGGGCGGGGTAGTGGTGCGCGGCGAAGCAGAAATTACCGAAAACAAAGCCGGCAATTTTCAAATTATCATCACCTCCATTCCTTACCGCGTCAACAAAGCCGATTTAATTGAGAGCATCGCCAATTTGGTGCGGGAGAAAAAATTGGAAGGCATCAAAGCCCTACGGGACGAGTCGGCGAAGGATTTGCGGATTGCCATTGATTTGAAACAAGGCGCCCAGCCGCAAGCGGTTTTGAATTATCTTTACAAACACACTCAACTGGAAGACGCTTTTCATTTCAATATGGTGGCGTTGCAAGACGGCGTGCCCCAAACCTTATCGCTCAAATCGTTGCTGGAGGATTTTATCAAGCATCGCCAGGTGGTGGTGCGGCGTCGGACTGAATTTGATTTACGGAAAGCAGAAGAACGCGAGCATATTTTGTTCGGTCTCAAAAAAGCCCTTGACCACATTGATAGGATTATCAAATTGATTCGCGCCGCCAAAGATGTGCCGACGGCGCACGCCGATTTGAAGAAAGAATTTAAATTTTCCGATTTGCAGGCGACGGCGATTTTGGAAATGAAACTGCAAAAATTGGCCGGTCTGGAGCGCCAGAAAATTGAAGACGAGCTCAAGGCGGTGGCGGAATTAATTAAAAATCTCAAAGAATTGCTTGGCAGCCTCAAGAAAATTTTGGGCGTTATTAAAAATGAACTCAAAGAAATTTCGGAAAAATACGGCGACGAACGGTTGACTAAAATCGTCAAGCATGAAGCTAAAACTTTCTCGCTGGAAGACACTATTCCCGATGAAGAAAGCGTTTTGGTTTTGACGATGGGCGGTTATGTCAAGCGCACCGACCCGGGCGAATATCGCAAGCAGAAGCGCGGCGGCATTGGGGTGGTGGATTTGGACACCAAAGAAGAGGATTTCGTTTCTATTTTCTTGACTGCCTCCACTCACAGCGATTTATTGTTTTTTACCGACAAAGGCAAAGTTTATCAAATAAAAATGTATGAAATTCCGGAAGGTCGGCGGGCGACTAAAGGCAAGTCCATTATGAATTTCTTGTCCTTGGCGGCTGGCGAAAAAGTTACTTCCATTTTGCCGATGCCTAAAGAATTAAAAAAGTCGGCGCTGGCGATGCTCTTGATGACCAAAAATGGCACCGCTAAAAAGGTGGACGCGGCCAGTTTCCACGATGTCCGCCGTTCCGGCATTATTGCCATTCGGTTGGATATCGGCGACGCTTTACAGGCGGTATTTTTTGTTGATAAGGGTGACCAAGTTATTGTTGCCAGCACTAAGGGCCAAGCCATTCGGTTCAAAGAGTCGGATATTCGGGTAATGGGTCGGGCGGCTGGCGGGGTGCGGGCGATGCGTTTGGGCAAAGGCGACGCGATTGTCGGCGCCGATGCCATTAGAAAAGACGCCGTCAACCCGCGCTTTTTGGTGGTGATGGAAAATGGCTACGGTAAAACTACCGTTTTGAAAGAATACAAAGTTCAAAAGCGCGGTGGTTCCGGCATTAAGACGGCGAAAATTACGGGCAAGACCGGCGCTTTGATGGCGGCGAAAGTTGTTTCGGATACCGAAGAAGAATTGGTGGCGATTTCTAAAAAGAGCCAAGTAATTCGGGTGGATATCAAAGAAATTTCAGCGCTCGGCCGGCAGACGCAAGGCGTGCGGATAATGAAACTGCGCGAAGGCGATAGCATTGCTTCGTTAGTTTGTTTATGATGGATTTTTAAAAGGCGGGCAAGAAAGTTTGTTAGTGGTAATGTACACAAATAACTACCATGGTGGTTATTTTCTGTTTTGTTGTGCTTGTAAATTAGTTGTCGTTATGAGAGTATAAGAATATGAAAAGCATTATTCAATTTTCAATTCAGAAGGGTAAAAAATATTATGTGGCGCAAGGGGTGGAGTTGCCAATTGTGACGCAAGCCAAAACTTTAGATGAACTAGCCAGCAATATCAACGAAGCGGTGTCTTTGCACCTGGAAGGGGAAAATTTGGAAGAATTAGGTTTAATCAAAAAGCCATCGGTGCTCGTGAATTTTGAATTACCAAGAATTGCCCATGCCTAAATTAAGGACTCTCTCCGCCAAGAAAATCGTCTCAATTTTTGAAAGTTTGGGTTTTTATGTAGTGAAAAATAAAGGTGGTCACATAAAGCTCACCCGAGTTTCTTTTCTAGGCAAGCAGGTTTTAACTATTCCGAATCATAAAGAATTAGATAAAGGCACACTTGTCGCGATTTTTAATCAAGCGAAAAGATTTGTTCCCGAAGAAGAATTGGTAAGGTATTTTTATACAGATTAGTTTTAAGGTATAATCAAAGAATAATGCTTTGGACCAAAATTAAAAGAGTGGTGCGTTGGAGTTTCGCCAGTTTCTGGCGCAACGGTTTCGTGTCGCTGTCGGCGGTGGCGGTGATAACCGTGACCTTGTTCGTTATCGGCTCGCTGGTTTTCACTGGCGCGTTATTGAGGACTTCCATTGAAGCGCTTAAGGACAAAGTGGATATTAATGTTTATTTTGTCACTTCGGCGCCGGAAGAAGAAGTCCTGTCTTTGAAAAAATCACTGGAAGTTTTACCAGAAGTAGCAAAGGTAGAATATGTTTCTCGTGAACAGGCGTTGGTGGATTTCAAAAATCGCCACCAAGACGACCAGCTGACTTTACAGTCACTCGGAGAATTGGGCGATAATCCATTGGGTGCGGCTTTGAATATTAAAGCCAAAGACGCCACTAATTACGAAAGCATCGCCAAATTTTTGGCTCAAGACAGCCGGTTAATCGGTGACGGCCAGGCGCCGATTATTGATAAAGTAAATTATTACCAGAATAAAATCGCCATTGATAAATTAATCCGAGTGACCAATTCCGCCCAGACGCTCGGTTTGTTCGTGATTTTATTTTTCGCCGCCGTGTCGGTGCTGATTACTTACAATACTATCCGATTAACGATTTTTATTTCCCGCGACGAAGTGTCGGTGATGCGGCTGATGGGGGCGAGCGGCCGCTACATCAGCGCCCGGTTTCTTTTACAAGCCGCGCTCTATGGCGTGGCGGCGGCCGCTTTGGCTTTGTTGATTTTTTATCCAACGACTTATTGGCTTGGTCCCAAAACCGCCGACTTTTTCTTTGGTGTTAATGTCTTTCGTTATTACTTGGACAATTTTCCGCAAATATTTCTGCTTATTATCGGTTCCGGCGTGGTACTTGGCGTTGCTTCCAGTTTTTTGGCAGTCAGGAGATATTTGAACGCGTAAAAAATCCTCCGTTAATAAAAAATCCCCCGCCCCGATGAACATCGGGGCACCCCCTTTTTCAAAGGGGGAATTCAGACAAGAGAATCTGATGCAATAAGTTAATGACATTTGCTAATTATTATCACAAATTAAAACCGCGAGCTAGAGAATTAAGAAGGCAAGGCATCTTGGTCGAGACGCTTTTCTGGAAACAGGTTAGAGCAAAGAAGTTTGGCTACCATTTTTATCGTCAAAAACCGCTCGGCAATTACATTGTTGATTTCTATTGTCCAGCTCTGAAACTAGTCGTGGAAATTGACGGCTCAAGTCATTATGATAGAAAACAATACGATAAACTTCGTGAAGAATTTTTGCAATCAATAGGTTTGCGAGTAATTCGTTTCTCTGATGTAGAAGTAAAAGATAATATACACAGCGTAATCAAAACCTTGAAAGAAAAGATGCTCGAATAAATCTTATTCCTCCTTAGAAAAAGGAGGTGGCGAGTCCCGACGTTACGTCGGGACGAGACGGAGGATTTTTTTATAAAAAAAGCCCCGATGTTACATCAGGGCAGGTGAGACGCGGGGGTCTCGCTTTTGGTTGCTGAAATGGGAAAAAAGAACTTAA
>JBBUFP010000001.1:0-7485 GCA_038056445.1 Patescibacteria group bacterium | reverse complement strand
AGCTGTTTCCGCCCTTTGTTCCAACTCCCCAAACCGGCGGAGGAGTTCATTCAGGATGATTTTTATGACACGGTTGATTTCGAGAGAGTTCAGATGTGTTATGGAACCTTGACTGGCGATTTGTTCTACTAGGCAAGGAATTTCCAGAAGCAGGCTTTCAGTTTTTGTATCGTTATTAATTGGTAGTTGGATATATGTTAGTGTCATATGCTATGGGGGTTTGTGTCTCTGTTGACTATACTAAGCATCAATAAGTTTTTGTCAATTGTGCCGTTGACTGATGAATCTGATAAGATTATCTCATAAAATGGCAAAAGCTAAACGGCATAAATACATTTTCGTCATCGGCGGCGTGATGTCCGGCGTCGGCAAGGGCGTCGCCACTTCCGCCATCGGTAAAATTTTGCAAGCCAAAGGTTTTTCGGTCAATCCGGTCAAGGTAGACCCTTACTTAAATGTTGACGCTGGCACGATGAACCCTACCGAGCACGGTGAGGTTTTCGTTTTGGATTCGGGCATGGAATGCGACCAAGATATGGGTAATTATGAAAGATTTATGGAAGTAAATTTAGGCAGCGAGGATTACATCACCAGCGGCATGGTCTACAAACAGGTAATTGAAAAAGAACGAGCGCTCGGTTACAAAGGTAAATGCGTGGAAGCTATTCCTCACATCACCGACGAAATTCGCCGGCGGATTGAACGCTCGGCGGAAATTAGCGCCTCAAACATTTCTTTAATTGAAATCGGTGGAACGGTAGGCGATTATCAGAACATTATGTTTCTGGAGGCGGCGCGGGTGATGAAATTAAAAAACCCGGGCGATGTTATTTTTATTCTAGTAACTTTTCTGCCGATTCCCAACAAAATCGGCGAAATGAAAACTAAGCCGACTCAAAATGCCGTTCGTCAGTTGAATTCTTACGGTATTCAGCCCGATATTATTATCGCTCGGAGCGAGGTGGCGCTGGACGCCAAGCGCAAAGAAAAAATTGCCATTTGGTGCAATGTGCCGGCCGAGGCGGTGGTGTCGGCGCCGGACATTGAAAGCATTTACGAGGTGCCGTTGAATTTTGAACGCGACAACATTAGCCAACTGCTTTTAGAACGGCTTGGGCTCAAATCAAGAGTGAGGAAAGATGGTTTGGCAAAATGGCGGAATTTTGTATCGCGGGTGAAAAATCCCAAAGGTGAGGTAAAGATAGCGATTGTCGGTAAATATTTTGATACTGGCGACTTTGTGTTAGCTGATGCTTACATTTCGGTGATTGAAGCCATTAAACATTCGGCGGCGAAACTAGGCGTTAAGGCAAATTTGACTTGGCTCAATTCTAAAAAATTGGAGACCGGCGAGGAAAAAGTGGAATCACTAAAAAATTATGCTGGCGTGATTGTGCCGGGCGGCTTTGGCGAGAGTGGCATTGAAGGCAAACTGGCGGTGATTAAATTTTGTCGGGAAAATAAAATTCCGTATCTCGGCTTGTGCTATGGGATGCAATTAATGTGCGTGGAATTAGCCCGCAATGTTTTGAAATTGAAAGATGCTAATACCACCGAAATTAATCCAGAAACCAACGCGCCGGTCATTGACATTATGCCGGCTCAAAAGAAAAAATTGATGGAGGCTAATTACGGCGGTTCCATGCGGCTCGGCGCTTACCCGGCGATTTTGAAAGAGGGGACAATCGCCGCGCGTGCTTATAGTGTAAAAGAAATTTCCGAGCGTCATCGTCACCGCTATGAAGTCAATCCTGAATTTATTGAAAAGTTGGAACAAGCCGGTTTGGTTTTTTCTGGTCGTTCTCCCGATGGCAAATTGATGGAAATCGCCGAACTCCCGCGCAAAGCCCACCCCTTCTTTCTCGGCACTCAATTCCACCCCGAATTCAAATCCCGCCCTCTTTCGCCTCACCCGCTATTCACCGAATTTTTGAAAATTTGCGTTAAACGTTAAACAGGGGAAATAATTATTTATACACAGCGCCGCGCCAATCAATGATTTCAATAAAAACCCGATGGTTTGCAAAATTAAATTCAGCGATGATGCGCAACTTTCCCGAACGGACCCTATAAAATCCAGCCCATTTGCCTTTGGTTTTCTTGATATCAATGCTAACCGCCTCGCCGTGAAAAAATTTCACGGCGAGGCGGATTTTTTCCAAAACTTTTTCTTCATCAATATGATTCTTCGCCAGAAATTTCAAAGCGCCGGTCGAAAAATCAACATTCCACATCATATTCGCACGATAAAGCTTTTGGCAACTTTGCGAGTCGGTTTCCCGTATCGTCGCTCAATATCTTTTTGTTCATTATCGGAAACAAACGGCAAAAATGCCGCGCGAATTCGCACCAGTTCACTAGCCAGCGCTTCGCGAATACTTTCCCGAATTACGCTTTTGAATTCTTTTTTTGAAACAGCCAAAGTAGTCATGCTGGCATTTTAGCACCATTTTTGTTTTTGTCCATCATCATCATTTGGTTTTGACCAAGGTGATTTTAATGCTAATCTCTTTAGAGAAAAAATAAACACTGAAAGGTAGAATTATGAAAAGAAAAAAGCGACGGTGTGTCTGGTTCATTGAGCCGCTTCATCCGAACACTAACTCTTACATTGCCGAACGATTAGCGGAAAAAAGTTGCGACAACGAACAACGGGGCGTTAAATGTCCCGACGGAGTGGCGCGGGATTTTTGGGAAATACCCAATTTCCATTTTATCAGTCTTTTAATTCAGGCAGGGAAGATTATTCCTTTGCCATTTAATCTCTGGCGGAAGATTGGTAGCGGTTTACCAAAACCTTGGTTATTCTGAAAAAAGTTTTCCACAACTCGGGCTTGTGTTCAACGGTTCATCAAGTATAATTCTAATTAGTGGCCCGATAGAGTCATGGTTATGTTGGTCGGGCCATTTTGTGAAGCCCTCTGGGTTTCATTGCGTGGGGTCGGGAGCTTGTCTCTCGACCCTTTTTATTTTGTTTTTATTTTATATGTTAAAATGTCTCAATGAATTTGGAGGCAAAAATTGAGGCGATACTTTTTTGGAAAGGCGAGCCGGTTTCGTTAAAGAAGCTGGCTCTTTGGTTAGGGGTAGCGAAAGAGGCAGTGGAATCAGCTCTCGGGGCGTTGGAAAAAAAACTTACAGAGCGAGGAGTGGCGCTTTTGCGGAAAGATGATGAGGTGGCACTAGGTACGGCGCCGGCGCTCGGCGAATTGATGGAAAGATTAGTTAAAGAAGAATTGGCTGGCGAACTTTCCAAGGCCAGTTTGGAAACGCTGACGATTATTCTTTATCGCGGGCCGGTCGGCAAACAAGAAATTGATTACATTCGCGGCGTCAATTCCGGCTACACCTTGCGCAGTTTGCTGATTCGCGGCTTGACCGAGCGCTTGGAAAATCCCTCTGACCGGCGCACCCACCTTTACAAACCGACCTTTGAACTCTTATCATATATGGGTATCAAGCGGTTGACGGACTTACCAGATTATCAGGCGGTTAAGGAAGAAATAAAAAATGGAGAATTATCAGAACAAAATTAGCTGGTGGTCAAAAATTTACCGGGGATTGTCGGCGGCTTTTCCATTTGTTTTGCTTTCGGCCGTAGCCGTAATAATTTTGGCGAACTTTAATTTGACGCCAGCCACGCCGGCGTCGTTGGCGAAATTGCCAACTACCGCCCCGCCGGAGCTAAATCCTTTTGCTCTAATAAATTTGGAAGCCAAGGCGGCGATTGTTTTTGACGCGTTGGAAAATAAAATCATTTATTCGCTGAATGGCGAAGAGCAATTACCCTTGGCGTCGCTGACAAAGATTATGACCGCCGTGGTGGCGCGGGAGATTTTGCCGGATTACGCGACGGTAACGATTGACCGCGATTCCGTCAAAAAGGAAGGCGACAGCGGTTTGCGCGCCGGTGAAAAATGGCGAGCGCGCGACCTCTTGGATTTTACTTTGTTGGTTTCTTCCAACGATGGCGCCGCTTCACTGGCGGCCGCCGCCGGTTTAGTTTTTGCCGGTGCTGGTCAGAATACGGAGGGAACAATTACTGACGCTGTTGCTCGGGAAAAAGATTTTGTTGGTAAGATGAACGAACGGGCACAAGCGCTTGGTCTCGTTCAAACCTATTTTTTGAACGAAACCGGCTTAGACCTTCAATCACAGGTTAGTGGTAGTTACGGTTCGGCGCGAGATGTGGCGACTTTGCTGACTTACGCCGCCACTAAATATCCGACTTTATTTGAAGCTACTCGCCAGCCGGTATTTAAGGTTTCGCCGTTAGACGGTAAAAGTCGCGTGGCGAAAAATACCAATGAAGCGGCTCTTAAAATTCCCGGTTTAATCGCTTCCAAAACCGGTTACACTGATTTAGCCGGCGGTAATCTGGCGGTGTTGATGGATGTTGGTTTGGGTCATCCTGTAGCCATTGTGGTTTTGGGTTCCAGCGAGCAAGGTCGGTTCGCTGATGTGGAAAAATTAGCATCTACCACAATTAGTTTTTTAAATAATTAGAAATGAAGAAAATAGCTAATTTTAAAAAATTCGTTGAGGCAGGTGTTTTTTGGAGGCTTGCGAGCGCGACTGGCGCGAGCACGAGGAATTTTTTAGTAAAAAAATATCCGTGCTCCAAGAAAACACATGCCGATAAAGAATTTTTTATTTAAAAATTATCATTATGATTGCCGATGTTGTAAAAGTTTTTTTGCCCGCCGCCGTTGCTTTTTTTATCGGTATTGTTTTGACGCCCTTGTGGACCAATTTTCTCTATCGCCAGCAGATGTGGAAAAAGAAAGCCGGCAAAGTTGATTTGACTGGCAAGGAAACAAAACTTTTTAATGAACTTCACAAAGACAGGGAAGTGAACACGCCCAAAATGGGCGGCGTGATTATTTGGTTTTCTGCTGCCCTGACCATGCTCTTGTTTTGGCTGTCGGCGCAAATTTTTTCCGGCGACATTTTCGCCAAAATTGATTTTATGAGCCGCAACCAAACCTGGATTCCATTATTCACTCTGTTGTTGGGCGGGCTGATTGGCTTAGTGGACGATTGGCTGGATATTCGCGGCAACGGCTCGCATATTGCCGGTGGTTTGTCGCTTAAAAAGCGGCTGATTTTGGTTTCCCTGATTGCTCTGGCCTCCGCTTTTTGGTTTTATTTTAAGTTGGATGTCAGCACCATCGGTTTGCCTTATGTCGGCGATTGGCAAATTGGCTGGCTGTTTATTCCGCTGTTCGTGTTGGTAATTCTCGGGCTTTATTCCGGCGGCGTGATTGACGGCATTGACGGTTTGGCGGGCGGCGTCTTCGCGGCAATGTTTTCCGCTTACGCTGTGATTGCTTTTCAGCAAAGCCAAATTAATTTGGCGGCATTCTGCGCCGTGTTGGTCGGCGGTATTTTAGCTTTTCTTTGGTTCAACATTCCGCCCGCACGGTTTTATATGTCGGAAACCGGCACCATGGGCTTAACTATTACTTTGGGTGTGGTCGCCTTTATGACCGATTCGCTCGGTGAAGGGCGCGGTTTAATCGCTTTGCCGATTGTCGCTTTACCTTTAGTGGCGACCACTCTTTCTAACATCATTCAGGTGCTGTCCAAAAAATATCGCGGTAAAAAAGTTTTTCTCATCGCTCCCATCCATCACCATTTTGAAGCGCTGGGCTGGCCGCCTTATAAAGTGACCATGCGCTTCTGGATTTTAGGCATCGTCTTCGCCATTGTCGGCACCATTGTTGCTCTTTTGAGGTAAAAAACAAACCTAATCCGCTTCAAGAATCTGCCAAAAAGTGGTAGACCAGAAGTTATCCCCAGTTTTGCTGTTTCCAGAGCAAATAGTCGGGTATAATATTGATTATGGTAAAATTAATAACCACAAGACAAAAAGAATTACTGGCCATCATTTACGAGTTCATTACCAACATAGGATACCCGCCGACATTTGAGGAAATGCGCGAGCGGCTAGGTGTTTCTTCTAATCAATCTGTTATAGATTTACTTGAAAAATTGCGTCGGGCAAATTTTATCAAGCGAAACGAAACCGCCGCTCGCAGTTTAACAATCTTACCGCTTGGGTATGAAATTCTTGGTAGACCTCATTTAGCCGCCTTTCTCGGGGTTACTAGTGCCGGCGCGCCAATTCAATCATTGGAAATTTCTGGTGAATGGCAACCAATTTCCAAAGATGTTTCGCGACTAGCCGAGGAAATGTTTATGTTAAAGATTACCGGCGATTCAATGATAAATGCCGGCATAGACGACGGTGACGCGGTTTTAGTCCAAACAAAAAAAGAATTCATATCCGGCGAAATCGTTTACGCGCAAATTGGCGACGAAGGCACAGTTAAGCGATTTATTTCAGAAGACAAACCACCATATGTTTATTTAAAACCAGAAAATCCTAAATATGAAAATATTGTTTTCACCGATGATGTGCGTCTAAAAGGAAAAATCGTGTCAATTCTTAAAAGCAATTATTGGCAGTCAATAAAATAAAATGCCCACCAAAAAACAAAACAAAGCCGAAGAGATAATCGGGAGAATCTTCAAAAATGGTGAGCTTGCGTATGGCCTGCGAGAATTTGAAGGCGTTGATATTTTTTCGGCGCTTGAAATTACCGAGAAAGAGTCCGGCAGATACTATATCAAGGATTTGAAAACCAGTAAGAGTCGCTTTGTTTATGACGAGAAAAAAGGAAATGGCAAACCGGAGGAAATTGTTCGCCAGCTTTGGCTTCACAAATTAAATAAACACTATAAATATCCACTTGACCGGATGGACACGGAAAAAGATATTCATTTCGGCCGAGAAATCCACAGTAAGGCCGTTGATATTGTTGTCTACAAACCAGATAAAATCACCCCCTACATCCTTATTGAAGTAAAAGCTCCAACCGAGAGCAAGGGTATTGAACAAATGAAAGGATATTTGAATGCCGAGGGTGCGGAAATTGGTGTGTGGGGGAACGGCATCAAGCGCGTTATCCTCTATCGTTTTTATCCGCGCGAATTCAACGACACCCTTCCAGATCTCCCGAAGGCAGATCAAACTATTGACGATCTTTTGGAAGCGAAAAAAACTTACTACGAATACACGACAACAAAAATAAATCTCAAAGAAGCTATTGATTCTATGCAGGAGCTTGTTCTTGCAAATGCCGGTGTTGATGTTTTTAATGAAGTTTTCAAACTTATTTACGCTAAACTCTACGACGAATCCGAAGCTCAATTGCGCTCCGATAAAGAAGTTTTTTTTCGTAAATACCGCGATCCATCAAAAACCTACAACACAATCAACGACCTTTTCAAGAAAGCCCTTAAAAAATGGCCTGGCACATTTTACGAACAGGAAAATATCAGTTTGTCTCCAGACCATCTTTCAATCGTTGTTGGCGAGCTTGAGCGGACACGCCTTTTCGGTTCCGATCTTTCCATTATCGATGAAGCATTTGAATATCTCATCCCCGAAGTCGCCAAAGGCAAAAAGGGTCAGTATTT